>NZ_JAOWRF010000337.1 GCF_025753815.1 Plectonema radiosum NIES-515
GAAAAGTAAGCGCAATTGCAGCATCTTTAAAGGTAGTTGTTTTGAGCGTCTAGGGGGATATTTGACTATCCCTTTTAAGCAAGCCTTAAAGAATCTGCCTCTCTTAAGAGGGCAGAGTGTCAATTCCAACTTTAGTTGCACTCAACATGTGAAAATTTGCATTAGACATCTGGGTAGAGACGTAAGCTAGCTACGTCTCTACATTCTTTTCGGGGAACGCATAATAAAATTCCGTCGATGTCTATTTGATTCATACGCTGAAAACAAAAGGAGAAAAAAGGTATGGGACTTTTTGAGCAAATTATTGGTGCTGTTGCCAATCCTAGTCAACAAGGTAACATCGGACAAATCGGTAGTATCATCAACACCGTGCAGCAACTGAGTAATAGCACTGGGGCAGATTCCTCAATGATGCAGTCGGTTTTCTCAATTGTCGGTGGACAAGTACGTTCTGCTTTACAACAAAAGCGAGAAACAGATGGTAATGAAGCAGCAGAAGCTGTAGTAAATCAATTTGGTGGTACTTCTCCCAACCATGATGCCGTTGCTTCGCTCTTTTCACCTGGAATGCAGCAAGAAGTAGCTGAAACGGTTGCCCAGCGTACTGGGTTAGATGCAAATATGATTCAACAACTACTACCGATGGTAGTTCCCGTTGTGTTGAATGTGTTGAAATCTGGAGCAAACGCTCAAAATCCGCAAGGGGGAGGGAATTCGGTGCTGAATTCTTTCTTAGATGCTGACAACGATGGTGATGTTGATATTGCTGACGCGATGCAAATGGCTAATCGCTATATGGGAAGGTAAGTACCAATCAGGAACGTGGTTAGTTATTAGGATACAAAATAGCAACTAATAACTAACAATTATAGGACTTAGGGGAGACCGCACTCAATAGATACCAGCCGTCTTTCCAAGCGATCGCACCAACAACACCCTGCTACCAAATGCCTACAAATACGTGTTGTTGCTGGTGCGGTTTTTTTGTTGTTAAGGGTCAAGGAAAGCGATCGCTCTTAATCTCCTCACAAGAAGGGTGAAATTTTGCTCCTTGTCTATTAGCGATACAGCCCTTGCTATACCAGTTGAAAAATTGAGACGCGCTCCTCCTGCTCCCTGCCTGCTGAATCTGTCTAGGTTTGGGACTTTTTCTGATGTCTAACTCAGGTTGGGACGGGTTTTTACCAAGGGTAATCAAACTGAAAATTTTACTCTAATCAAGTATTAACAATTACTTCTTATCTAAGTCTTTATCAGGGCTTCATCCAACTTTAGATTTAGTCTGATTATAATTTTATTTGTTCCGTTTCAGAAAAAATACTGATAAAAATGAAACAAATAGATAAATTTTTTACATATTTACTATTTATAGAACTCTTACTAACTTTAAGTTTATTTACTCAGGCTAAGTCAGAAGTCAAAGCCAGAAGTACCTTTTTCGCAGAGCAAATGATTTTGACGGAGAATTTTAACCCACCAAAGAGAGCGAAACCAAAGGATACCTACGGTGCAGGTTCTCGTGGTAGGTTCAAGTATTATCAAGAAGACAGTTCGATGGGCAATGGGCAATTGGATGAGGTGACAAAAAATAAAAATTTTCCCTTTCTCCTTTTTCGATGCCCAATCCATTTTTTGCCTTATGGATAATTTAACTCTTCAAAAGAATTTGATATTATCTGCTGAATAAATACTTGATTTTCTTGACTCTCTGCTTGCTTGAGATATTCAATGGCAATTTGTCCGGCAGTTGGTTGCTCTTTAGAAATAGCCACTAGTAATTCCACCGTCTGACGAAGTTGAATTTTCTCCAAGTGTATATTGGTGACAATTGGCAAAGTAATAGCACTAACTACCAGCCCGATGATTGAAGGAACAATCGGAATCCACCAACCGTGTAAAAAAGCAATGTAAGCAATTACCCATACGACTGAAGCAGCAATAATTACAATTACCACCAGTGTTCTCGGTGACTTGACCCGCAAACTTAACGCCATTCCCACCCCAGAGCAAAGCAAAATCCACAAGAAATCCACCCCTTGAGACCAAACTCGTAGCATCGGGCGTCCATGCAGGGCTGAATTCAAAATTTGGCTGGTAATATTAGCGTGGATCGTTACTCCTGCCATTTGTTTCGGGGAACCAAAAATGCGACTGCTGTAGGGTGTTTGAAATAAGTCTTTGACGCTATCAGCGGTTGAGCCAATCAGGACTATGCGATCGCGCACTTTCTCTTGTGGTATCCGACCATGCAACAAATCTGCGAAGGAGAAGGTTTGAAACTGTTCCTGAGTACCGTGATAGTTAAGCAAAATTTGATACCCGCCATCATCAGAGCGGACATAGCCTCCGTCCGACGCTTGAAAAGGAACAATTACCGCTTTCCCTAATTGCATTTGATCGGCATTGTTGGGGGAAGGGTGGGGGGTGATGTTAAGAGCTTCTAGATAGCGTAACGCCAGTTTTAAGCCCAAATTAAAGCGTAATTCACCGTTGTCGAGTCGAACTGAAAGCAAGGCACGACGCAGCTTGCCATCTCCATCCAAAACCTGATCGGCAAGACCCACCTGACCCAGTTGCGCTAAAATTGGTGGTGGTGCAATTTGACTACCTACAGCCTTTTCAATACCAATCAAATTCGGAGTCGTTTTAAATAAACTGACTAATTCCTGATAACCTGGTTCTACTGGCAAATCTCGATATAAATCCAGCCCGATCGCTGTAGGTTTGTAGGTTTTTAATTTTTGGATTGCTTGAACCAACACTCGATCCGATAAAGGATACTCACCCATTTGCTTAATATCTGGGTCATCAATCGCAATAATGGTAATATAAGGGTCAATTTCGGCTTTGGGACGTGCCTGGAAAAAGCGATCGAGCATCGTCAACTCCATACCCTGTAGTATTCCACTAAAACGCCCAAGAATAACCAAACCGGTAATTAACAGAGCAATACTGCCAATGCAACCTTTCCCCAAACGTAGTTTTTGGGCATGTCTTCGTGCGGTTTTTCGTGCATCTACCAAAATTTGATTTGCTTGCTTTGCCGCTTGCAGGGCAAATTGTGCTTTTTCTCGTTCAATTTGGCGATCGCGTTTTTCTGCGGCTAAATCGCTTTCAACTCCTCTTTTTGCCAGTTCCTGACTTGCAGCTAAAAAGCGATAATCTAAATCACTGAGTTTTTTATCTTTTGCCCAAATTAATGCTTGATGCAAGGTTGTATCTACCAAAAGCTGGGACTCATCCTTCTGTTTCGAGGCAATCCAAGCTTTAAAGTTTTGCACGTAAGGACGCAGATTATCCATTTGTTTGGCAACCCATTCTGAGTTAAACACAGCTTGATAAATAGGGTTTTTTATCTTTAGGTATCCCTGCTCATTGACAACTAAACCTGATAAAAGAAGTTCAATCTGTTCTCGGCTGTCATCAGTTGGGACTTCTTCAACTAAAATCTGTTGACATATTCCTAGTATCCGTCCAGCAATTTTATCATTGCTTAACAGGCGATCGCGAATTGTCCGCAAATGCTCCGGTTCATCCTGAAATTGCCATTTACAGATGATGCCTGACCTGACAATACTTTCCACCCAAAATGCTTCAGTTCCAGGGGAAATAGTCAGTTTCTGACCTTGAATTGAATTCACAATTAAATGACATAATTTTTGTGTCAAAAACGGTTGTCCTTTTGTCCAAGCTAAGATTTCTTTGACAATTGCCTCAGCGTTGCCAACTTGAACTTCTAATCCCTTAACTAATGGCTGGACTTCATCTAAATTAAAGCCGTGCAATTCTATGGCTTTCCCAATATTAAACGGAGTGCGGTTTAAATCTTGAATTAAATCTGATGGTGTTGTTACCCCAAAAAGAACAAACGTAATGCGGTTGTATTCTGGATCGATAGCTCGCTGATTATAGCAAAACCGAATCAAGGCGAAAAAATCATCTACAGAAAAATCAAGACTTTTGATACTATCAACTTCATCGATAAAAATAAACAGTCTTTTATTAGGAAACTGAACCAACAGTACTTCCGAAATAAATCGGCTTACTCTTTGAAGTAAAGGGATATCTTCATGCTCTTGCCACCAAGCTTTTAAGTTAATTTTTCCTAACAGCTTAAAACCATACCATAACTCACCAACTACTCCCTTGTACCATTGCTCTGGAGTAATATTTTCACAGCCAACGTTTGTCAGATCAACCGAAGCGCAGATGAAGCCTTCTTCTTGCAAGCGATGCCGAGTTCTTACTAGCAAAGAGGACTTACCCATTTGCCGCGAGTTGAGGACGTAGCAAAACTCACCCTCGTGCAATGCTTCATACAGTTGCGAATCAGCCTGTCTTTGTACATAGCTTGGAGCATCACTGGTTAGACATCCACCGACTTGATATTTATAGCAGGTCATTTGATTGATTGTTTGATGATAATTTAACAATCTCCTAAGTAAATTGAAAGTGTAGTATATCTTGGAGTAATTTCCAAGACACATCCTTTCAATCTTCGTATTTGCCCTTGAGAATGATGCGTTAGGGACGAAAGTAGGACACCCGAAAAATACGTAATTTTGTTCAAAAATCAAACCGGATTCCTATATGCAATATATTTTCACCGGAGATAAATATCCCTGTATAGACTTCAATAACCAGGGTAAGAGCTCTGTTATTATCCATGTATTACATTTGCTTGCAATTGAATTTTATCCTTAATTAAAACCTTTTTCCCAAAAGAGTGCAATCATATCTTTTAGTCATAAGTGTATAATGCGTCATCTATCACGTATGTATATAAAACAGTTTCAAAGTTATTTTTATGACATGCTTAGGGGTTTTGACCCACCTTTCTTACCTTTCCCACCTTTGTTCAGCTTAAAATACAAGTGTTTATACATATGCGGCAACCTTTCTTTTACCTACTTTTCCCACTTTATTATTTGGGAATATCTTGTATGATAAATTACAGCTAGTCTAAGCTAAGTTCTCAAAAAACATTATCTAATACATAATATTCTTCACATGAAAGCAACTCGATCGGGCAAATTATTGATATAGTTTTTGACGTTGGATACATAGAGATTTTTGTTACAATTTAAAAAATGAAGACGGAAGTCTTTGATTTAGATAATTGACAAACAAAAATTTTCCAAATCTTGTCTATCGATGTATATACAATTCAATTAAATAATTGATTGATGTAACTAGGAGTTGGGCTTCGATGGTCTTTTTGATCTCAGTCCCTCCAACATCACCTTTTTGTTATATGGAACGTTTTGAACAATGATAGAGGTGAAATTGCAGAGAAGGTGTGACCAAAATAGAAAACCTTCAAAGCCAAGGTCTATCTACTGTACAATTGATGGATGCTATTTTGGCAGCAAGCGCTAGGAGTAGTTTATACCGAAGGGAATCCAAGCGTTAGCGAGTTGACTCGAAAAAATGCAAGTGGTTCCCCAAATGCAGTAAAAACTTACTATTAACAAGATAACTAGCAAAAATAAATGTTGTTTCGTTAAAATCATCCTTAGTAATTTGCGTTTTTCACCAATAACTAAGGAATATTGTACAACCAGATAACTTACATGCAGACTAAAGACTATCCAGAACAAATAGAGATTCAACAATATTGGCTGGTTTTAAAACGTCGCTGGACAGTTGTAGTGGCAGTTTTTCTTGCTTCAGTAGGATTATCAGGTTTTGCGATCCTCAAGCAAAAACCTCAATACGAGGCAAGTGGAATGTTACTTTTTAAATTAGATCGAATCTCTTCCCTAACAAAAGCAGGAGAAAAAATCGGCGATTTAGAATCTTTAGTGCGTGAGGTTAATCCTTTAACAACGCAAGCTGTAATTTTAAAATCTAAACCTCTTTTAAAAGAAGCTATCAATACTGTCGGTATAGTAGATAAAAAAGGTAAACCCCTAGATCCAGAGTTACTTAAAATCAAAGTTGAACCAATTGTTGGCACAGACGTACTGAAGGTTTCCTACACATCAGAAAAACCGGAATTATCAGCATCACTAGTAAATGAGGTAATGCAATCTTATGTGAAGAATAATATTCAATCTAATAGCTCTCAAGTCTTGGCAGCGGGTGAGTTTATTAAACAGCAACTACAGTTGTCTCAGCAGGAATTAGAGCGGACAGCAGAGGCAGTACGTAAGTTTAAAAACAAAAATAAAATTATTGAACTTCCACAGGAAGCAAGCGCTGCTATTAGCAATATTTCCCAGCTAGATGGGGAAATAAATCAATCTAGAGCAATGCTTGCAGATGTAAGCGCTCAAGAAGCACAAGTAGGTAATCAATTAAATTTGCAAAGAAAGCAAGCTATAAAAATTACTTCCCTCAATCAGATACCTGGTGTACAGGATGTTTTAGGTGAGTTACAGAAAGTGCAAACTAAGCTAGCAAGTGAAAGAACACGTTACACTGACGATCATCCATTTATTATTTCCTTAAAGAATCAAGAAAAAAATTTAAATTTGTTATTACAGCAGCGGGTGGATCAGGTTACAGGAAGTAAAGAAAACGTTTCCGTTGGCAATTTGCAGATAGGAAAGATTAAGGAAAATCTAGCAACTCAATATTTACAATTACAAGTGCAACGACAGGGTTTAGAGAAAAAATTACAAGCTTTGTCTAATATTCGTGGAATTTATCAGCAAAAATTGGCTATTATGCCAAATTTAGAAAAGCAGCAAGGAGATTTAGAGCGAAAATTGACTGTTGCTCAAACTAACTTCCAAAACCTTGTCAGCAGACAAAAAGAAATTCAAATAGCAGAAAAGCAAACTAATGGAAATGCCAAAATAATTGAACTTGCAGAAATTCCGAAAAAACCAGTTTTATCTAAACTCACACTGATGTTAGCAGGAGGTGGTGTATTTGCCGGTCTGTTACTTGGTGTAAGTGCTGCCTTTTTTGTAGATTTAATTGATAAATCCTTAAAAACAGTTAAGGAAATCGAGATATTCTTTGGCTACAGTTTAGTCGGGCTAATTCCCAAGTTTGAATCAAATAGTAAACCTATTTATTTGAACTTGATGGAAGATGCGATCGCCGATAAAATTATTGCAGGTTATACTCCTAGCTTAATGATTCATCAAGCATATCAAATGCTTCAGGCAAATTTAAAATTTATTAGCCATAAAAAAGTCCGCACAATTGTAGTCACGAGTTCTGTGACGGGAGAGGGAAAATCAGAAGTTTGTGCAAATTTATCTGGAGCGTTAGCTCAAGCAGGACGGAGAGTTTTACTAGTTGATACAGATATGCATTCCCCATCACAACATCATTTGTGGGGTGTAATGAACTCAGTGGGTTTAAGTAACATTATTGTTGGTCAAGATGAATTTTCCCAAGGTGTGCAAGTAGTCACCAAATATTTATCTGTCCTCACAGCGGGAGTTCAACCTCCTAACCCCTTAGCTTTAATTGATTCCGATCGCATGACTTCTTTGATTGAGAAATTCTCGCAAAGCTATGACTACATAGTGTTTGATACTCCTCCTCTAGTTAACACAGTTGATGCAGCAGTTCTGGGAAAAATGGTGGATGGAGTTTTATTGGTAGCTCAACCTGGAGTTTTAGATTTAGCTAGCGCAACAGCTGCTAAGTCGCTGCTAGATCGTTCCGAGGTTCACGTTTTAGGCATTATTGCTAACGGTGTCAACATCAAGCAGGAACGTGACGGCTATTTTTATCACTCGAAACGTCGAGTAGGACAGAGTGTTGCAAAAACTGAAATGGAAATTGAACAATTCATGTACAAATAAATCGGACATGGGACATAGTAAAATTTGAATTAGGTGCAATAAACATGACTACACATAACATAAATTCAGAATTGCTCTCTCAAAAAACTGTTGCATTTCGAGAGCGATCGCACTGCATAAGCTGCGGTTCCTCTAATTTACATTCGGTTTGGCAAGGAAAATTTACTTCTTCACCCACTCGCTCTTTTATAGAGAAATGTCACTACAGCGAAGATGCGATCGCACTACTAGGAGAAGAAACTTTTTCTTTAATTAGGTGTGATACCTGTGGTATGGTTTTTCATCAGCGGATTCTCACACCAGAATGGTTAAATTTGTTGTATAGCAAGTGGATTGATGATGCCCAAATTGAACGTATGGAAGCGGAATATCAAACATCCTCTAAGCGAGAGATTCTGTTTGAACGTGGACGACGAGATACAAGGCATCTTTTACGACTGCGAGAGCTTCTCAAATCAAATACAACAGAGCAATTTAGCATTTTAGACTATGGCTGTGGAGATGGAGACTTTTTAGCTTTAGCAAAGCTTTTTGGTTTTAAAGTCTGCGGAATTGATTTCAGCACTACCCGTCACCATCGAGCCGCAAAAATAGACATCCCTATATTCAACAACTTGGAAAGCTTGGAATCTTATCATATTGGTAAAATACAAGCCGTAACACTTTTTCAAGTATTAGAACATCTTGAAGACCCGTTAGCAACTTTAAAGCAAATTGCCAACACAATGGAAGATAAAGGAATTTTAATTGTTGAAGTTCCTAATTGCCGAGGAATTAGTCAACCAAAAAGCTTTTTAGAGTTTCATGCTGTTCACCCACTTGAACATATTAATGCCTTTACCCCGATCACCTTAAAGAAAATGTGCGAGCAAGCTGGATTTATTTCTATTAAACGTATCCCTGCTCATGTAACAACCAGCTTTGTAGATACTCTGCGAACAGAAGGTCTTCGATTTATACAGCCAAATCAAACTCAGCAGTATTTTCAAGTCCATAAAAGCTAAATGTAAATGGGTAATAAATAATGGATATGAAAATCGACTTGATAGCAATTAATGCTGCTCTGTCATTGAGCGGATTAATTTTATTTGTTATCTGCCTATTTTTTCTGATTGAATGTATTGCATCTCTATTTGAAACCACTGATGCTGCTGATAAAGATAATTGGCAAGATACCAAAGTTACTGTTTTAGTACCAGCGCACAATGAAGAACTTCTAATTGGTTCAACATTAGAAAAATTGATCCCAGCTTTAAAAAAACAAGACCGTTTGGTAGTCGTTGCTGATAATTGTAATGATGCGACAGCTGAGATAGCCCGTTCAATGGGTGTAACAGTTATTGAGCGTCACGATCTTGAGCGCAAAGGTAAGGGATACGCTTTAGATTATGGCTTACAGTTCATTGAGTCAGATCCTCCTGATGTGGTTGTAATAATTGATGCTGATTGTACAGTTTATGAAGATGCGATCGCCCAATTAACTCAGCGTGCGATCGCTCTCATGCGACCGATCCAAGCTACCTACTTGATGATTAGACCGAAAAACTCTCACTCCTCAAAAGACTTTGTTTCTCAATTTTCCATCATCGTCAAGAACCTAGTTCGTACCCGTGGAACAGCACGCTTGGGACTGCCCTGCTCGTTACTGGGTACAGGTATGGCTTTCCCTTGGTCGGTTATTCGTGCTTGTGATTTAGCCAACGATCACCTCGTTGAAGACTTAAAACTAGGCTTGGATTTAACCATAGCTGGATACCCACCAGTATTTTGCCAACAAGCAAAAGTAACAGGGTATTTGCCCCAGGAATCCCAAGCTGCTAAAAGTCAAAGAACTCGCTGGGAACACGGTCATTTTCAAAATATGCAGACTTATGTCCCCATTCTGCTCAAAGAAGCAGTCAAGCAAAAAAGGTTTGACTTGTTGCTGAGTATCCTACATTTGTGTATACCACCTCTAGCTTTACTTGTTGTTATCTGGTTAGCACTGATGACCGTTTCTCTGCTATTTGCAATTTTCACAACATCATGGATACCAGCAGCAATTGTTGCTATAGCCGGATTTTGTTTTCTCATGGCAATTCTTATAGCTTGGGCTAAATTCGCTCGTCAAGACTTACCCATACACGAACTTTTGACCATTCCTTTTTACGTTTTCTGGAAGATACCAGTTTATCTTCAATTTTTAGTAAAACCTCAAAGCGGGTGGATTCGTACAGAAAGAGACAAGATATAGTAAAATTTTTAAGTCAACTTCATCTGTCTTTTTTGATCTTTAAACTGTGAAAAATAAAAGTCAAAGTAAATCTTTAAGACTTGCGGAGAAAAGTTTTATTATTTTAGGCTTAAGTTTCTTCTCAGGGATCTTTGGTATATACTCTCTAAGTCTTGTACTACCAAAAGTCGTTGTCACATTAGTCCGATTTCTTGTTTGGGGAATGTCAAGCATTCTTCTTTGCGTTTTCTGGAAAAGCACAATAATCATACTTAGTCGAAACATCTTAATCTGTATATTGACTGCATTAGCATTTCTCTCATTTAGCTGGTCAGAATTTCCAGATTTTACGTTATTTAATGCCAGAGATATCTTAATGATGACCTCGTTTAGCTTATATTTTGCTATACGATTTAGCTTGAAAGAGCAGGTACAACTTATTGCCTCAACTTTCTTTTTAGGAAGTATTATTAGTACAATTTTCGCCCTTGGATACCCAGAGATTGGCATACATGGAGCGGATGGACTCGTAGAACATTTAGGAGCATGGAAAGGAATATACGGACACAAAAATGTTCTGGGAAGTATGATGGTTTTAAGCTCACTAACTTTTTTTTTGCTCCCAAAAGAAAGTTTCAATTTATATAAATGGACTGGTTTTTTTTTGTCGATATTTTTAATGGTGCTTTCGACTTCAAAAACTTCTCTTGTTCTCTCTTTAGTACTTATATTAATAATACTTTTCTATAAAAACTTTCGTTGGCAGGGAAAAATAAGTGTAATTTTCACAAACATTGGAATTTTGATTTTAGGATGTCTAGCTGTATTCGTTTTGACTTATTGGATTGAACTGTTAACTGGTTTAGGAAGAGACCCAAGTTTAACTGGACGAACGCCCATATGGGGTTATGCACTAACTAGATTAATGGAAAGACCATTATTAGGTTATGGGCGTGGTGCATTTTGGGCACCTAACAGTCAATATGCAGTTGAAGCAGGTCAAGCAATAGGAACTGGCTGGATTCCACCTCACGCCCACAATGGCTTAGTTGATTTAGCACTTGATGTTGGCTTAATTGGCTTATCACTTTTTTTAATTAGTTATTTCACAGTTTTTCTTCGGGCATTAAAACAAGCTTATGGAACTAAAAATCCAGAGGAACTTTGGCCATTAGTTTATCTGACCTTTCTAGCAATGAATAATGTAACAGAAAGTTGTTTGTTGTATGGTGTTAACCTGTATTGGGTTTTGTTCATCACAGTTGTTTTTACTCTAAATGAATAAAATTTACCGACTGATTGAAAGTTTTTTTATTATTTTAGGTTTAATGTCTTTTTTCGGTACACTTTATGTATTATCTGAAATTGGTGTCGCTCCAAAAGGCGTTATTACATTAATCAAATACTCTATTTGGTTAATTTTAATTAGCCTCAATTGCATTTTTGGCAAAAGTATTATGTCTACAGTCAGCCGAAACATATCACTCTATTTATTAACAGCATTAACTTTTTTATCATTTCTCTGGTCAAAATTTCCAGATTTTACATTATCTAATGCCACAGAGGTTATCATGATGACCTTATTTGGCTTATATTTTGCTACACGATTTAGCTTGAAAGAACAGGTAAAACTTGTTGCCTGTACTTTATTAATAGCAGGTGTTCTTAGTACAATTGTTGCCCTTGGATTTCCTTTGGTTGGCATAGATCAAGAAGCTCATGCAGGAGCATGGAAAGGAGTATATGGGCAAAAAAATGTTTTAGGCAGCATGATGGTTTTAAGTTCATTGACATTTTTTGCGCTGCCCAAGGAAAATTCAGCTTTATACAGGTGGTTTGGTTTTACCTTTTCCCTGGTCTTGATGCTGCTTTCAACTTCAAAAACGTCTCTGGTTGTTTCTTTCCTACTGATGCTAATAATAATGTTTTATAAAAACTTTAAATGGCAGGGAAAGATTAGCGTAATTTTGGGAAATATTTTCATTTTAATTCTCGCATGTGTTGCTGTAGTAGTTTTAACTTATTGGATAGAACTGATAACTGGTTTAGGAAGAGATCCAAGTTTAACGGGAAGGACATTCATCTGGGATGTCATGATAGCTAAATTAATGGAACAACCACTATTTGGTTATGGTCTAAATGCATTTTGGGCACCTAACAGTCCCTATGCAATTGAAGTCGGTCAAGCATTTAGATCTACATGGATTCCACCTAACGGTCACAATGGCTTATTAGATTTATCAGTTGACGTTGGTTTGGTTGGTTTAGCACTTTTTTTAATTAGTTATTTTACAACTTTTGTCCGATCATTAAAACGAGCTTATGCGAGTAAAAATTCCGAGGATATTTGGCCATTGGGTTATCTTTCCTTTCTGGCAATGAATAATTTAACAGAAAGCTATTTGATGCATCAACATAATCCGTATTGGATATTCTACACAACAGTTGTTATTACCATGAGTCAAACAAATCAGAGAAATATAAAATTTCCAAAGAGAACTTCTTCGCATGTTATCTAAAGATGTGTACAAGATATAGCGTTTCCTAATCTCCTGAGGTAGAGCGATTACCTCACCCCGATTAAGCTGTGTTTTATCTTTCCTCTCCTGACGCTCGTAGAGAAGTTGGGGCTGAGGTTTTGATATGTACTTCATGCACCACAACATAAACGAATTTTAACAGGAGGTTTGACATTGCAGTCTATTGGAATTGTCGTCATCGGACGCAACGAAGGAAATCGTCTGAAAGAGTGCTTGCTATCGGTAATCAAAGAAGCAAGAATCGTAGTCTATGTTGATTCAGGTTCCACAGATAATAGTGTGGTGCTAGCGAAATCTCTTGGTGTTTATGTAGTAGAACTCGATTTATCTATTCCGTTCACCGCTGCCCGTGCTAGAAACAAAGGATTTGAATATTTATTACAAGTCCAATCAGAAGTTGAATTTGTCCAATTTGTAGATGGAGATTGTCGAATTGTTGAGGGATGGTTGAAACGTGGAATAGATGAATTAAATGCTCAATCTGACGTAGTTGTAGTTTGTGGTCGGCGTCGGGAAGAATTCCCAAATAATTCTATATATAACCGCTTGTGCGATATAGAATGGGATACTCCTGTTGGTGAAGCAAAAGCTTGTGGTGGTGACTCGATGATGAGGGTAACTGCCTTAAAAAAAGTAGGAGGATTCAATCCGACATTGATTGCCGGTGAAGAACCAGAATTGTGTGTACGATTGCGTCAAGCTGGTGGTAAAATTTTGCGTATTGATGCAGAAATGACATTGCATAATGCCCAAATCACTCATTTTAAACAGTGGTGGAAGCGGGAAATTCGCAATGGTCATGCTTATGCTGAGGGTGCTTGGCTGCATGGTCGCAGTCCGGAACGTCATTGGGTAAAAGAAAGTTTGCGAAGTTGGATTTTGGCTTTGTTTTTGCCTTTGTTGGCGATCGCTTGTATATTGCCAACTCAAGGGTTGAGCATACTCTTATTATTTATGGCTTATGCTTTATTCGCTTATCGCGTCTATGGTTTTACGCTTAAACGTGGATATGAATCAACAGATGCTATTGTTTACGGTCTGTTTTGTGTCTTAGACAAATTTCCCAAACTACAAGGTCAAATCAAGTTTCATCTTTCTCAATTATTCAAACAAAAACGCACGATTCTGGAATACAAAAGTGCGACTTCATCTGAAAATTGAGCGATAAATCGCTCACTACATAGAGGAAAAGTAGGATTAATGGCAAGTAAATTAAAATCAGCAGTAATTGGGACAGGGGCAATTTCCAAAGAGCATTTAAGTTTTCTGGCTGAATGCGATCGCGTACATTTGAAGAGTGTTTGTGACCTTTCAAAAGCGTCTGCTTCTTATGCAGCACAACGATTTGGCGCTGAATCAATTTACACCGACTATCGCCAAATGTTAGATGAAATCAAACCTGATGTTGTACACATTCTCACTCCACCTTATACCCACAAGCAAATAGCGTCAGACTGCTTAGAAGCCGGCGCACACGTATTTTGTGAAAAGCCGATTACACCTACTTATGATGAATTCAAAGAACTTTGTGCTTTAGCAAAATCTCATAACCGCTGGCTGATTGAAAACCAAAATTACTGCTTTAATGAAACAATCCTCGCAATTGAGAAATTAGTTGCAGATGGCGTTCTTGGTGAAATACAAGAAGTTGAAGTCAGAATAGCGGTTCCTGTTCGTGATGGTGGAGTATTCGCAGACGAAAACTTACCTAATCCGATTCATAAAATGCCCGCAGGAGTGATTCATGATTTCATTACCCATTTGTGTTCCTTGATAGTGCGCTTTATACCCGATTTCGACCGCGTTAGTGCTGCATGGAGCAATCACGGTGGTGGAGATTTATTTAAGTATGACGATCTGGATGCGATCGCTATCGCCGGTTCCGCACACGCTCGAATTCGATTCAGCGCTCACACCCCACCCAAAGCTTTCAACGTCATAGTGCGCGGTTCCAAAGGTTATGCCGAAACTGATTTGTTTCAACCTTACCTGCGTTGTGTCATTCCCCGTGCTGGTGAATTGCTATCTCCCCTAATAAATCATTTTGTCAACGGTTGCGATTTGGTTGGAGCATCATTTACTAACTTTCGCAACAAAATTATGCAAAAAACACCTTATGAAGGAATGCATCGGCTTTTAGACCAAACTTATCAAGCCCTAATCGAGGGGAAAGCACCACCAATCAGTTTTGCAGATATGGAACGGACAAATAGATTAGTTAATGCCCTACTATCGGAGGCGAATCGAGTATGAAGTTATTAATCACAGGTGCGTCCGGTTTCTTAGGAAAGTACGTAGTTGCCGAAGCATTGCGAAAAGGACATCAAGTCCGTGCAGTTGTGCGACCATCTAGTAATGAAAAGCGCTTAACTTGGCACAATCACCCAAATATAGAGCTAATCCGTTTAGATTTGCGCCGCAAAAATGGTATTGTCGATGCTGTCCGGGGGATGGATGCAGTCATTCATCTGGCTGCCGCTAAAGAAGGGGACTTTTACACGCGATTTGCTGGCACAGTCATTGCTACCGAAAACTTGCTTGATGCGATGATTGCCGCTGGTGTGTTGCGACTAGTTGATATTAGTACCTTTTCGGTGTATGACTATCAGGGCATTTCATCCGGCACAACAATTACCGAAGATTCACTGATTGAAAGTAATCCCCTTGAGCGAGATGAATACGCTCAAACCAAGTTGCTACAAGAACAACTTGTCCGCGAGTTTGAGCAGAATCACAACGCACTTGTGACGATTGTTCGTCCTGGATTGATATATGGGCGAGATAATCTCTGGAGTAGTTTGCTTGGGGGTAAATTGACCGACAACCTGTGGTTGCGAATCGGTGGTTATGCAACAATGCCATTGACATATGTCGAGAATTGTGCTGAAGCAATTGTTAGTGCTATATGCGATGAAGCGATCGCCCAAACTTTGAATATCGTTGATGACAACTTACCCACCCAAAGAAGCTATGTCAAAAAACTCAAGCAACACGCTTATTCTCTACCCCGTCTGATTCCTGTCAATTGGACACTCATGCGCTTTCTAGCCTGGATAATGTGGACGTACAACCAACTAGTATTAAAGGGAAAAGCAAGGCTACCTGGCATCTTTATTCCCAGAGTGCTAGATGCTAGATTTAAGCATTTTCGCTTCAGCAACCAAAGCGCAAAACAAATTTTAAATTGGCAGCCTAAATATTCACTCGACACCGCACTAGAGCGCAGTTGTAGCAATGTCGAATTGTCAGAAATATCTTATTCGACACCTGAGAAAGCAACCATTGAAAAGCTGAATGTATGAACCTCAAAGCCTCATCGACAACTTCAGTCGTTAAGCCACCCAAAGTCCATTTCTATTTTGTCGATGGGCTACGTGGCATTGCAGTCTTATGGGTAATTTTGTTTCATGCTTCCTTAGATAAACGTCTTGCTGTATTAACCAGCATCTTACCCGACTGGTTTGTAGCTGTCGTCTTCAACTGGGGTCACTTTGGTGTACCCATATTCTTTGTCCTCAGTGGTTTTGTGATTGCACATTCCCTACGTGAGGCTCGTATTAATTTAGCCTATTTTGGACGTTTCACTCTGCGTCGTCTTGCCCGACTCACTCCACCATATTATGTCTCAATAGTCGTAACTTTAGGTTTTGCACTATTATCTTCGTATATCAAAGGTGAGGCATTTGCCCCAGGTAAAGAGCCTCTATCTTTTGGGAGGTTGTTAGCACATCTATTCTATTTACAAGACATTTTTCAACTCGTACATATCAACGACGTTTACTGGACGTTGTGTATAGAAATACAGTTCTATTTAGTCTTTTGTGCGCTATTAGGACTAGCACAGTGGCTCAGTTATTCGCGGAATTTGCGCTTTAGTGGAGCAGTTGTGTTTGTTCCTGCTGCCCTAGCTGCCGCTCTCTTTCCTATGGGTGTGTTTGAAGATACTGGCAGACCTATGATATTTTTGCCGTTATGGTACGCATTTCTGTTAGGAGTCTTTGCCTATTGGTCATGGCACGATAAGTTGAAGCCAATCTACTTTTACTTTTATTCCGCGCTCTTGGTGACTGCTGGAGCTATAAATTCAACAACATTTTCAATCGTTAGTGTGATTGTTGCCATACTCCTATTACAAGCCGGACAAGCCAATTGCATGGAAGTTTTGTTAAAGTGGCGATGGCTACAATTTCTCGGTAAGATTTCTTACAGTCTGTATCTGACCCATACTCCCATCTATGGAGCTGTATTTTTCCTGGGGATTAAGCTACTTAAGGATAATGCTTTAAGCGAAGTGTTCTGCTTACTACTAGGAATCTTTGTCTGTGTCGGCTTTGCCGCTCTCATGTGGCAATTGGTAGAGAAACCATCTGTCCACTTGAGTCAAAAGGTCAAGCTTGTAAATGGAGTTAGGAGTTAGGAGTTAGGAGTTAGGAGTTTGGAGTTAGGAGTTAGGAGTTAGGAGTTTGGAGTTAGGAGTTTGGAGTTAGGAGTTAGGAGTTATATCAGCTTCGATAGTTTTTCATATTACCAATTACCCATTACCCATTACCAATTACCCATTACCCATTACATCTATGCGTATTGCTTACCTAACTGGAGAATATCCCAGAGCGACAGATACTTTTATTCAGCGAGAAGTAACAACTTTGCGCTCTATGGGTGTGGACGTACACACCTTTTCGGTTCGCTGTCCAGGGGATGAACACATGGTTGGAGTGGAACAGAAACAAGAACGCGATCGCACTTTCTACATTCTTCCTCCCAATCTCATCAACTTAGTGCGATCGCACCTCAGCTTACTGCTTGCTTCTCCCAAAAGATATCTACAAACAATCAAGCTTGCATGGTCAACCAGCCAACCAGGATTTTTGGGTTTGGTGTATCAATTGTTCTACTTTATCGAAGCAGGTATTCTTGCTCAACAAATAAAACAAAGGCAGATAGTACATTTACATAATCACATTGCCGAAGCTAGCGGGACTGTGGCAATGTTAGCCGCTTCTATTGGAGGTTTTACATATAGCTTCACCTTGCACGGCCCGTATGTATTTTTTAGAGCGTATCAATGGCAACTAAAAGAGAAGATTAGGCGATCGCTATTTGTTTCTTGTATTAGCAACTATGCTCGCAGTCAAGGAATGATATTTGCACCCCTTGAAAAGTGGAATCAAATGCATATCATTCATTGCGGTATTGACCCAGCTTTATTTGATGTTGTTTCTCACAACAAAGAAGGAAAACGCTTGCTTTTTGTCGGAAGATTGGCTGTAGCAAAAGGTTTACCAATCTTACTAGAAAGTTTGGCAATTTTAAAAAAAACACATCCAGATATTCTCTTAACAGTTGTTGGTGACGGCCCAGATCGAGAAAATTTGAAACAAATAACTAATCAATGGGAATTAAGTGAAAATGTAAATTACGTTGGTTATAAATCTCAAACTGAAGTACGCGAATATTTTCAGCAAACCGATATTTTTGTGATGTCCAGCTTTGCTGAAGGAATACCAGTAGTATTGATGGAAGCAATGGCAGCTGGTGTACCAGTTGTAGCCACCCAAATTGCTGGAGTCAGTGAGTTAGTCGAAAATAATGTAAATGGTTATTTAGTCCCACCCGCAGATGTTATTTCCTTAGTTAATTGCATCGAAAAGTTACTGACTGACTATCAACTTCGCGCAGCATTTGGCACAGCAGGTAGAGCAAAAGTAGAGAAAGATTTCAACATACATTATGAAGTGGCACGGCTGCATTCTCTAATGACAAATGCCTTGAAAGGTAATGTTGAATCTATTCGTCCCTATCATCAAGAAAAACAAGTTTTTTCACCGAAATATGAAGTTGTTCCGAACTCAAAGCAGTAACAATATTTACCCAAAACCTTTACGATGAAGTATGGTGATACTGTGTTGTTATATGAGCATCATTTACCTCCAAAAAATTATAATTATTCCCCACTCCCCATTCCCCATTCCCCACTCCCCATTCCCAAATGTCATCTTTAAAAAAGCTAGCCATGCGTGGCGCCATGTGGACAATTATTGGTTTCGGAGGTATTCAAATCCTCCGATTTGGCAATAATCTAATTTTGACTCGCTTGTTAAAACCAGAGTATTTTGGTTTGATGGCTTTGGTAGCTACCTTGAGAGTTGGTTTAGAACTCTTTTCCGACATTGGTATTGCTCAAAATATAATCAATAGTAAACGAGGTGATGAACCTGCTTTTTTGAATACTGCTTGGACTCTACAAGTAATTCGTGGTGTAGTCATTTGGATTATTTGCTTAGTTCTTAGCTTTCCCGCTGCAAAATTCTATAACGATGAACGTTTAGTATGGCTAATTCCTATTGCTTTATTTTACTCTGTTGTTGATGGATTTACCTCTACTAGCATACATACTCTCCATCGTCACATGGAACTGGGTAAGCTTTCTTTCTATGAATTAGCGTTGCAAACTTGTTATTTTTCTACATTATGTATATTAGTTTGGTTCTATCCAAATATCTGGACTTTAGCTATTGGAACGGTAATAGCAGGAATATATAAATTAGTTAGTAGCTATTGGTTAATACCAAAATATACCCACCGCTTCACATGGGAACCCGATGCTGTTAAAGAAATTCTCTCCTTCGGTAAATGGATGTTTATCGCATCCGCGCTGATGTTTGCTGCTGAACAAGCCGATCGCCTGGTTTTAGCGAAAATTCTCTCATTTCAAATGTTAGGTGTTTACACAGTAGCTTATACCTTAGCAAGCATCCCCAGAGAAGTTATTAAACAACTTAGTTATAAAGTCATTTTTCCCACAATTTCTCAACAAGCTGACTTGCCAAGAGCAATATTAAGAGAGAAAATTCTTCGTCAACGATGGTTGATATTGTTAGGAACTGCGATTGTCTTAGCATTTCTGACTACAATTGGCGATTTACTTGTCGCTGTTCTCTATGACAAAAGATATGCTGATGCGACTTGGATGATGCCAATTTTGTGCACTGGCATTTGGTTTTCTTTGTTATTTTATACTATCAGTCCTGCTCTTTTAGCTATTAGCAAACCCTTGTATTCAGCCCAAAGTAATTTTGCTCGATTTGGCGTCATTATTCTGGGTGTACCTCTGGCATATTACAGTTTTGGAACATTAGGAGCAATTATCGTGATTGCATTCAGCGATTTGCCTTTGTACATAGTGAATCTTTATGGACTTTGGCAAGAAAAACTTTTTTGTTTTGCCCAAGACATTCAAGCTACCATCTTTTTTATTGGAGTACTGACTTTATGTTTATTGATTCGCTATAGTTTGGGATTTGGTCTACCTATTCAAACATTACTTTAGGTAAATAAAAATTGGAATTTTTAACTATTAGTTTAATTAGTAATTTATTTAATCTAAAAGTTATGATTATTTTGATTATTTTTGTATGGTGTGTCTGGTACGTGAGGCTCATTCATACTTCAATTCTTACACAATTATAATCAGGAGAATGCCTTGAAATACCACATAGCTTTAAATACTCCATGTGATTTAGAAACTATTGCCCAAAATGCTCAAGCCGGAAAATGTCCCTCACACATAATGTGGGAAATGAGTCAACTTTTAGGGGCAAAAGTTCATCAGCCAACAGCAGATTTAGTTTTGCCCACAGATAAAATGCTTGCCAAAATTATCGGTCATCCCGAACACTGGGCTTTAGCACGCAAGCTATCATTGCAGCTTCAGGAAGATGATGTCATATATTGTGATGGTGAATACCTGGGTTTTACAATTGCTACGCTTTGTGGTGCTAAACACAATCGACCTAAAATTGTTGTATTTATTCACAATATCAACCGACCTCGTGGTCGTTTAGCGTTGAAGCTGTTTGACTTGGCAAATCGGATTGATTTATTTGTGACAGGTTTTACTTCGCAAGCTGAATTTCTTCGTAACTACTTAGGCTTACCAGAGAACCGTATTTGTCTACTTTCAGCACCACCTATAGACACATCCTTCTTTACACCCGGACTTCTCTCAAATAAAAAGTTGCGTCCGGTGATTGGAAGCGGAGGTATGGAAAAGCGAGATTATCGAACTTTGGCTGCTGCTACTGAAGATTTGAATGTTGATGTGAAGATTTGCGCTTTTTCTCGTAATGCGATCGCTCTCAAAAAGACATTCCCGGAAATCATACCTCCGAACATGTCACATGGCTTTTATGACTGGTGTGAATTGGTTCAGCTTTATCGCGATTCCGACTTAGTTGTCATCACTATGTTTGAGAATAACTATCAAGCGGGACTGACCACAATGTTTGAAGCGATGGCTTGTTGCCGACCTGTAGTCATAACTCGTTCGTCGGGAATTATTGGTGAATTGATTGATTTGGGTATCGTTACTGGTGTTAATATCGGCGATTATAACGGGTTAAAGCAAACAATTGTTAAGCTCTTAAACGAACCTCAAAAAACTGAAATTCAGGCACAGCGAGGTTATGAATTCGTACTTGACCAATTTAGTCATAATAGTTTCATTAAAGGTTTGGTTTCAAAACTATTTTCTACATTTCGGAGTGAAAACAAAACGAAAAACAGATATTTTCAGACTACTCTCCAAACCTCTTTTCTGCGGAGAAAGCTGTTTTCAGGGAGCAGAGCCGATTTCTTCTTCTAAAGAGTGCAGCACACTACAAAATTCCTTGTTGAGTGGCACTAAGTAGTAGAAAACTGAAAGCTGTCACGAGTGTAATTAAAAAAATCTTAGGTATCCAATGAGAATAAATATTTGTGGTGTCAAAATTGACCAATACAGTTTTGATGAAGTGGTCAAATGCATTATAGAGTATGCTATTTCTAACAAAGAGCCAGAGTACGTTGTAACTCCTAATGCACAACATATTTTGACTCTACAGAAAGATACTCGTTTTCAAGAAATTTATCGTCAAGCTTTGTTAGTAGTACCAGACGGAGTTTCCCTGCTATGGGCAGCTAAATTTTTGCAGACACCTCTAAAAGGTAGGGTTAATGGTACAGATTTATTTGAACAGTTGTGTGCGATCGCAGCAGAGAAAGACCTCAAAATATTTTTACTAGGAGGTCGTCCTGGAGCAGCTGAAAAAGCAAAAGAAATCCTTCAATTAAAACATCCAAACCTGAAAGTTGTAGGTACTCACTGTCCACCTTACGGTTTTGAGTCAAAGCCAAAAGAACTGGCACTAATAAACTCTAAAATTCGAGAAGCAAAACCTCACATTCTCTTTGTTGGGTTGGGTGCTCCTAAACAAGAATACTGGATTTCTAGTAATTATCAGGAACTGAGAGTACCAATTTCAATTGGGATTGGGGTCAGCTTTGAACTTGTTGCCAACATGGTGAAACGCGCACCAACTTTAATGCAAAAATCTGGTCTAGAATGGCTCTTTCGCTTGCTTGTTGAGCCTGAACGTTTATGGAAGCGCTACATCGTAGGTAATCCTCTCTTCATCTGGCTGGTGCTCAGGCAAAAAATAGGGTTGTCCAAGTTTGAATGATAAACTTTCACCATTAATAACTTGATATTTTTTAGTAGTAATGTATATATCCAACTTCCAAAATTGTCTCTTTTAATTTTGTTTTTTGAGAGATAAAAAAACGAAGTTTTTCGTGCTAATACTCGCGGTATTATGATATTGAATTTTCGATTGAACGATGTTTAATAGCCAGCCAGTAATACATATTACTGAATAATGCTCAGTCGTAGAAACTCAAAAATATCTTGAATGGAAAAAATACAATGGCAATAAAAAATATCTCTTCCAAATCTCTACCTGTTGTAAATTTACAACCAGACTTAAGGTCAGCAAGAGGCACAAGAATACAGAGAGGATTAGCTATAAGATTACTCAGGGTAGTAACACTTATCTTGCTAGATATCATTTCTGTAAGCTTGGCATGGAAGTTAGCTGTATTTTATGGAACTCCATTGCCATCTCCTTGGACACAAAACACGTCTTTTTTGTTGCTAATTATCACAGTTGAAATCGGGGTGATTGCAGTTAAAGGACTTTACCACCCAGGTAAACACCGTCGTAATTATTTTGGTCTGATTCAAGCAATATCCTTGTCAGAAGTTTTACTTTTGCTAGTTGCTTTTCTCTACGAACCAGAGACTTATATCTCGCGTTCAACTTTTTTAATCTTTTGGGTTTTATCTATAGCATTCGTCTGTCTATCTCGCTTATTCATTGATATTGCTATCAAAATAGTTCGCGAAAAAGGAGCAGCTCGTTGTCCTGTTTTTCTGATTGCTGATATCGAAGAAAAAGAAGAATATATTAAGTTAATAGAAAAAGAAAAATGCTATATCGTACAAGGAATATCTGACTATACCTGTCTAGATAGATGCAACAGAGAGGCAACATTTGAATATCTTCGTGAACAGGGTATAGTCGAAGCTTTTGTTTCTTGGAGTGCAATTAAGAATCGTTTATATGTTTGCTGGCATTTTCATTCTGCTGGGATTATTCTACAGATACTTCCCCAAAAGAATGAAGTTCATCATCCAAAATCTGTTTTTTCGATGATAGGTGAAGTCCCATGTATGAGAATTCCAGCACCAATTATTACAGGCAGTGATTTTTGGGTAAAGCGATGTTTTGACCTTTTTTGTTCGATTATTCTGTTAATTTTACTTTCACCAATCTATCTGTTTATTGCCATACTAATTAAGCTGGATTCCCCCGGTCCCATCTTCTTCCGACAAAATAGAATTGGTCTGCATTGTAAAAAATTCAAGATGTGGAAATTCCGGACAATGGTTGTCAATGCGGAAAAGTTACAAGCAGAGTTAGAAGCGAAGAATGAGATTAAGGATGGTGTTTTATTTAAACTAAAAAATGATCCTCGCATCACACGAATAGGTAAATTCCTCCGTCGTTACAGTTTGGATGAATTGCCACAACTGTTTAATGTTTTACTTGGAGAAATGAGTTTAGTTGGTCCTCGTCCTCTTCCTCTGCGAGATGTAGAGAGGTTTCAAACTATGCATTTTATCCGACAAGAAGTTTTGCCCGGTATCACTGGATTGTGGCAAGTTTCTGGTCGTTCCGATATCGAAAATTTTGAAGATGGAGTGAAATTAGATATTGCTTACATTGAGAATTGGGCACTCTGGCTTGATATGAAAATTTTGCTGAAAACTGTTAGGGTTGTGCTGCAAAAGACAGGTGCCTATTAAGAGGGCTATCCAGTTGCGTAAGTCCTTCTGTGCTTACACAAAGTTAGTTAAATTCCCAACAACTTATGCGGATACTGTTGGTGAATGGTACGTCTGACCACTCATTTTACCAAAAAACCCTCGTAGAGACGTTCCGCGCCTTACGTCTCTACGTGTATTTAATCACAACGCAATCTGCTCTAAGGCTAATCACTTCAGGGGTTTGAAGCTCCCTGTGCTTGATTTTTTTCCCTTACCAGTCTTGAGGTATGTACTGAGTTCCTTTTTTATCCTTCTCCTTTGGAGACGCTACGCGAACATCCTTGACACTTCATACTTATCAAGTCAAGCATTAATATCCTTGACCACTAGAAAATCAAACTTTTTACCACAAACTATCTTATTTCCAGACTTAATATCATATTCATAACTTTTGCGAATCATTCTTTAGATATATTTTAATTAATCCTTTTCAGATGTATATTTACACCAGATAGAAAAATTATACGTAAATCTATCTGATTAATTTTGAATCGTGGAAGAACTCCTCAAAGACATAGGAAGAATTCTACAGCACAAGCCTCTGGATTCTATTCAGGAGTTTGTACTCTCTCAATCGTGGCAGGGAAAGACTTACAGCGAAATAGCAAAAGCATCGGGCTACGGTAGCGATTATATTAAGGAAGTTGGCTCCCAGTTGTGGCAAGAGCTTTCACAAGCTTTGGGGGAGAAGGTAACAAAAAAAAATCTGTATATTGTCTTGAGGAAATTGCTGGAAGACAAAATTGTTTTACAGGAGAACCAGACCCAAGAAAGATTCAGGGTAGACTTCCCCACACAAAAAAGTTCTCCTGATTTAGTCGGTGTAAATAAGATAGAGTTTCCTAGCGGTCCTGTGCCCCTGGATTCTCCTGTGTACATCAATCGTCCTCCCCTGGAAGAACTTGTTTATAGCGAAATTATGTACCCTGGTTGCTTAATGCGGATTAAAGCACCGAGAAAGACGGGGAAAAGTTCGCTGCTCAATCGGATTATTGCTCACGTTAAGGGGCAGGGTTATCAAACTGTGTGTTTGGACTTTCAGGAAGCTGATGAAGCTGTTTTTGTTTCACTGGATAAATTTTTACGTTGGTTTTGCATTAATATCAGCAGGCAGTTGAATCTCGCTCCCAATTTGGATGATTACTGGGATGCAGAAATGGGTAGCAAAGTCAGCTGTAAAATCTATTTTGAGGGATATCTGTTACAGCAAATTGATAGTCCGATAGTCTTGGCTTTGAATGAAGTCAATTTAGTTTTTGAACATCCGAATATTGCCCAAGACTTCTTACCAATGCTGCGATATTGGCATGAACAGTCAAAGCAAGATAAGACTTGGCAAAAACTGCGGTTAGTGGTGGTTCACACAACAGAAATTTATATACCGCTGAAGCTGAACCAATCTCCTTTTAATGTTGGGGTAACAGTTCCATTACCTCCGTTTAGTTTGAAGCAGGTACAAAATTTAGCACAGCGCTATGGACTTTCTTGGGCATCGGAGGAAGGAGGGCAAAGCCTTCAGCCTTTACAAGAAATGGTGGGAGGACATCCATATCTGACGAGTTTAGCGCTTTATCATTTATGTCAGGGGGAGATGACGCTAGAAAAGTTATTAGAAACAGCTTCTACACCTGTGGGTATTTATAGTCAGCATTTACGAGAACTATTAAGTTTACTTCAAGCTGAACCCGAATTGATATCAGCGATGCAACAGGTTGTGAGTGCCGATAGCCCGAATCAGTTAGACGCGATCGCTGCTTATAAACTAGAAAGTATGGGTCTAGTTCAACTAGATTGCAATCAGGCTCTTCCTAGTTGTGAGTTGTATCGCCTTTATTTTAGCCAACAAATATTAAAGCACACAGCAGCTAATCATCAAACAAAGCTCTTAGAGTCAGAACCACAAGAAGATTCAAAAAGAGATGACAACGCATTTAGTCCGTTTATCAATTTACCAAAAAAGGCAGAGGGCAGGAGGCAGGAGGCAGGAGGAATGAATCTATTTCCCCTCTGCTAAACGGGTTTGAGAGCAACTAAATTTATTTATGAAAAACAAAGAAACATGTCCGATCGAGACGCGCAGCGCTCATATAGACCCCAGCCCGGAAATGAATTCGCTGCAACCGCGAATCTTCGATTCTATTGACGGAGAAACCAAAGTATGGTATGAGGCAGGTAACGCGATCGCTTACACTCAGTCTCAAGTTGATCGAGTTCCCGCTTCAGTTCTCACTGTTAGCTTAGGAATTGCAACTGTTAAAGATAGAACCGCAAATAACTACTATTTTCCGGAATATTCCGGAAAACGACAAATAGGCGTGGTAGTATTAATTAACAAAGATTAAAACTACCAAATGTCAAAAAAATATGTCAGTCCC
>NZ_JAOWRF010000278.1 GCF_025753815.1 Plectonema radiosum NIES-515
TGTCCCCCTCTCCCCTAACTTCTACTAACCAACACCTTTACAAAACTCATCTATCCAAGAAGGTAGATTACTGGCATTAGTAGGTGATGAATTAACTTCACTGTGAACATCTTTGCATTGCATTTTTACACCCTTGTCTTGACTTTCAATTGTAGCCACAGCAAGCGGTTTGCCATTGCTAGATAATAAAGTGGAAACTGAATGCGATCGCTCGCTTGTTGGATTCATTCGGACAACATCACCCGGAAGCAGAGCAACGCTTTTTTTCTTTTCTCTTCCCCAAGGAGAAAGGTTAGGAGGTGAAGTTTTGCTGTGTTTATTATCATGTTTGCCCTTGGTTTCAACTTTAGTAGTAAATCCCGATGGCTTAGATTTATTCTTGCTTTCAACTTCAGGTTTGTCATTATTTTTTACTTCAGTTGTTACCAACGCTTCATTACTCTTAGTTTCAACTTCGTTTTTGACAGCATCTCTAACCTCATGTTGTTGCGTAGCTTGCCGACAGGCATCGCTAATCACCTCTGTGGTAGCTATTGGGTTTTCCGATTTAATAGGGATAAACCCCGTGTTTAAAGACGGGGTATTCGTTGTTAAATCTAAATGTCGGTCGGGATTGAAGTTAAGACCTAATGCGGCAACAATGCGATCGGGATTATTATTTAGATCCAAAATAAAAGGAAAAATCTCATCAAGTTGCGGTTCTAAAACAGATAAAGTTGCCAACATAAAACCACTGCTCGGACGACGTTCACCATCATAGGTGCCCCAAATTTGCATTTTTACTAACCAGGGACGATTTTCAAAGTAGTAATTTAGCCATTTGATTTTCAGTGATTCACGCAGCTGCTGAATATTCATAGGATGCCTCGCAAAGATTAAAAAAGAGTGCAGTCCTTTATATTTTTAATCGTCTTGGTGTCCGGAATGAAACCGATATTACAGCATTTTTTTAAGTTCGTGACCGTCGAGCAAATGCTGTTCTACAACCATTGGCACTTCATAAGGACGGACACCACTATACCAGATGCGATCGGGCAACACCAACACCATCGGACCATTACCGCATTGTCCCAAACAGCCGGTAGGCGTCACCGTCACCCCAGGAACAACTGAAGCCTTAAAAGCAGCTAATACCTTCGCAGCACCTTGCTTTTTACAAGCACGATTTTGACACACCCGCACGCATTTAGAAGAAGCGGATGGTTGATTGTTTGACATTTTTTTAGGAACCGTCTTTGCAGGAGAATTGCACTACATGTAATTATTACACGCCTCTGTTTACTCCGTATGAATTTTGCGGCTTTTATTCTCTGAATGTAAAAAATAATCAAGTCTCCGATTTGTCTGCATTTGTATCAATAACTCTAATTAGAAAAGCAAAACGGTGTGAATATCGATTAAGTTTTAGTATCATAAAAAGGTAAAATGTGGAATAATAGCAGCAATAATACTGATTAAAAAGAAAAGACGTAGTTCCGCCGGAACGTCTTTACAAGGGTTTGGGGGAACGTATAATTAAATTCGGTCGATGTCTAATAAATTTCACTTATTTTCAATCCGGCATTCAAACCAATAAAAGTTACCTCACCAATTAGGAGCTTAGTATGCATTCGGTGTTGCCGTTCCTAGAAATTCAGCCACCAGATGGCGAAATTCAGTGTAAATTAATAGAAAGCGATCGCCTGACTGTAGGGCGCGATAGTCAAAACGATATTGAGCTTTCTAACGAACAAAAGACAATTTCTCGCAAACATTGTGTCTTTGAATGTCAAAATAATTCTTGGTGGATAGTAGATGATAACCCCAGTGCCAACGGAACTTTTCTTCAACGTGGTGAAAGCAAAGAAATAGATGTCCGAAAAGATGGTAGATTGCGTCTCCAAGACAAAGACACAATTATCATTCTTGATAGGTTACTGGAACCAGATATACCTGTCTATTGGAAACTAACTTTTAGACAACCTCACTCGGATATCACTAATCAAATTCAACAGTTTCAGCGTCCTTATTTAGCTTACAGCTTCAGTCAAAAAAAGCTCTGGCGAATGAATGGTACAACAGAAGAAATTAAGTTGCGCCGGCAAGTACTCAAGCTAATTGATTGCATGGCTCAAAAAAATAAAGCTAATAACAATCAGCCCGTGGTATGTTCTTCTGAAGATTTAATTAAAGCGATTTTTAACGATGGTTTTGAGCGCAATAATGACTTGATTCACTTGGTTTGGGAATTCCGTAAAAAAGTAGAATCTGATTCTGGAGAACCAGAATTTATTATAACTGAAGGAAGGCAAGGTTACAGTTTTAAAGTAAAACTTTTGGATTAGTTCCTAGCAAATAACTCAACTAACGTAAGTTGCGTTTTTATTATTCCATCGATTTTAAACCTAACCCGACAACGATTAAAATCGCTGTCTAATAGTGCAAGTCGGTTAAAACCGATATCTTGCACCAGTCTCAATAACCCGCCGAGGAATAAATTCCCCGGCTGATAGCTAAAGTCCACTTAAGTGGACTCAAACCCTTGTTCAGTCGTCTTTAGACGACTTTAGCTATTAGCCTTAGAATTTATTCTAAGGCGGTTGTTGAGAATGGTGCAAGATATGAGTTTTAACCGACATCTTGCACCATTCTCAATAAGCCCGATATCCCGCCCAGAGTTAAAACTCGATAGCTTAGAGCTACTGTCCACAAAGCGTGGACTAAAACCTTTACCTAGTCGTCTGTCAATATAAAAATGATGGACTGTAGTGTGAGCGTCTCACTCACGCGGGCAAGATGCCCGCACTACCAAAAACCCCTCAAAATAAAATTGACAGACCACTAGTCGTCTTTAGACGACTTTAACTATCAGCCTCAGAATTCATTCTGAGGCGGTTGTTGCAACTGATGCAAGATATCAGTTTTAACGGATTTGATGTATGATACTTTTGATTTATTCCCTGTCAAATTGTAACTAGCAACTTACGTTAATATCAGTTGCAATTTCCACTTCTCAACGAAATTATTTTTTTCCAACAGTTGGTAAATAATAGCATATTAAATATTAACTTTTATATATAAAATATATTGTTTGACTACTTCTATAATATTATCTAATATTAAAATCGAATCTCTTTACAGATGTTAGTAAGTATCCCTAGCAAAGTTTAACAAAGCAGGAATAAAAACTATGGTTATGGAGCAACCAAGCCATGACAACACTAAAAATACAAATGAGGTCACAATCCCAGAACAGGAAATGGAACATCAGAATTTCTTTCATTGGCAGCCAGGTCAATGGATAAACCATAAATATCTGTTGCAAGAAGTGCTTGGACAAGGAGGCTTTGGCATTACTTACCGTGCCACAGATAGAAATGGTGATTCTGTTGTCATCAAAACATTGAATGAATCTGTGCAACGCGGTCCATATTTTGAGAAGTTGCGGACAAATTTTTTTAATGAGGCAGTATCGTTGAATCAATGCAAGCATTCTCATATTGTTCGGTATATTGAGGTATTGCTTGTAGGAGATTTGCCATGTTTAGTAATGGAATATATTCAAGGTAAAAATTTAGCAGAACTGCTAAGACAAAGGCAGACTCCTCTACCAGAAGCTGAAGCATTACGTTACATCCAGCAAATCAGTGAAGCCTTAATCGTGGTTCATAATAATAAGCTGTTACATCGAGATGTAAAACCGTTGAATATTATGATTCGTCACAATAAAGACGAAGCGGTATTAATTGATTTTGGAATCGCGAGAAATGTTGACCCAGATGTCCCCAAGGAAATAACAGCATTTAGTTCTGGCAAATATACACCCATTGAGCAATATCAAGACAATGGTACAAAATATGGTCCTCATACAGATATTTATGCTCTGTCTGCAACTTTATACACCTTACTAACTAACTCATACTTTCCCGATGCTGAAACTAGAACAAGGACAAAACAAGACCCATTAACACCACCAAAAGAAATCAATCCCGATATTAGCGATCGCGTCAATCAAGCCATTATCAAAGGTATGGAAAGATATCCAGAAGACCGTCCTAAGTCAATACAAGAATGGTTAGATTTACTTTTCGATAAATCCGGTCAAGAATTTGAATTATTACTTAGTGCATCACTCACTGGTTTTATCTATGGATTGCTAACATTTTCAATTGCCAGTTCTCTTTTTGCAAATGGTGTTTTTGCAGGAATTATCTGGTTGTTGATTCTAATAGGCTTAATTTTTGTTCAATATGGAGGTGTTCTAAATATAATACCCAAATACATCCGATACTTTTTAACAATTGCAGTAGGAACAGCTGCTTTAGTTATGTCATTTCCTTTTCTTGTCAAAGAACTGCTAATAGCTATATTGATTTTACTTGTATCAACTGGTTTAGGATTTTTATCAATGTTATTTTTCCTATACGCATTACCATATGTATTCAAGACGCAGAAATAAACAGTTAATTTTAGGTTTATTAACTGTTGTTGCATCAGTTGTTGTTGTCGTAGGCATTCCGCAAATTTGGTCGCGAGTTAATCCCATGCCAACGGCAACACCAAGTCCAACGGCAACAATTCCTGTAGCGAACCCAATTAGCGATCGCATTAGTTATGGCGATCGCATATTTATTAACTATTCAGATCAAGAATTTCAGACTTTAAAAAATAAGAAGAATTTTTTACAGGCAAGAACTAATCCCAAATTCCTAAAAAATGGTTCTGAGGTTTGCACTGACCCGGAACCATTAATATACTTAAAGAATGCTCAAATTGGTAACAAAGAGTCATATACAATTGCTGTAGTAGTTCCCATTGAAAATCAGCGAGCTGCTGCTTTAGAAATACTGCGTGGAGTCGCTCAAGCTCAAGACGAAATAAATAAAAGTGCAACCAAAAAAAATGGTAAGTTACTCAAAGTAATTATTGCAAATGAAAAAAAAGGCGATACAAATATTACAGAAGGAATAGCCAACTATCTAGTTCAGCAAAAAGATATACTTGGGGTTATTGGTCATTTTACAAGCGATGACACTGAAAAAGCAGTAAAAATCTATGGAAATCCCGATTTCAAAGAACAAAGATTAGTATTAATTTCATCTACTAGTACTAATCCTGATATTGATAATAAAAGCGGATACTTTTTCCGTACTGTTCCCAATAACATTGATGAAGCAGAAAAACTTGCAGATTACATGTTTAAAAATCTTAACCAGCAGAAAGCAGCTATTGTCTTTAACCCTGACAGTGAATACAGTAAGTCTCTTAAAGATGAATTTAAAAGAGTTGTTAAGGCAAGGAAAGAATCACTTCCTAAAGAATATGACCTTAATCAAGATTTCACTGAAGTTATTGATGAAGCTATTAACAATCAAACTAATATATTTATGTTCGCAGTTCCGAAAAGTGATATAAGTGGAACTGTTCTGAACTTTCTAAATTCTAAAGCCAAAAAATTTCATTATCTAGCCGGAGATGCTATGTATGAACCAAATTCACTAACAGGTTCCAAGGTGGGAGAAATATTGCGGAATATGGTAATTGCTGTTCCCTGGCATTATACTGTTCCTTATCCTAAATCTAAAGAATTTGTCAAAAACTCTTACCAACTCTGGTGTAAACCACAAAGAATTGAAAATAAAATTACTTGGCGTACAGCTACGTCTTATGATGCGACAAATGCGTTGTTTGAAGCAATAAAAAAGAATCCTAGTCCTACTAGACAATTAATAAAAGAATTCCTGTCCCATAACTTTACAATGGAAGATGAGGGAGTTACTGGGAAAATCAGGTTTAAACCTAATGGCGACTTCGATGGTAAAAGTAAGTTAGTACAATTGGTTGAAAAAGAGGCAGGAACTTTATATGAATTTGAATTGCTTCCTGACCAATAAATCGTTAATTGAGATTTTGTATTTGATACAGCAGATTGCGTTGTTATTAAATACACGTAGAGACGTAGCATTGCTACGTCTCTACAAGGAGAGGGGTTTTACGCATGTACCTCCTAAACCTCAAATTTGCTGTACATTTCCTACTGACCTCTCTCCAAACCTCTCTCCTGGGAGGAGAGAGGCTTTGAATCTTACTCCCCTTCCCGGATAGGGAAGGGGTTGGGGGTTAGGTCTGATGGTTGTGGTTCATTACCTCTCTCCTGGGAGGAGAGAGGCTTTGAATCTTACTCCCCTTCCCGGATAGGGAAGGGGGTGGGGGTTAGGTCTCATGGTTGTGGTTCATTTACCTCTCTCCTGGGAGGACAGAGGCTTTGAGTCTTACTCCCCTTCCCGGATAGGGAAGGGGTTGGGGGTTAGGTCTCATGGTTGTGGTTCATTTACCTAAAAATCGCTCTAAAAACTAAAGGTAGTTCTAACTACTCCTAGAATAATATCACCATTATTATTGTCGTGATTTGGTGCTGTCAGCCAAATCAAACCCGGTGTAATATCAATATGGTCATTAATGCGATACCGATAAAACGCTTCAATGTGGAGTCCGGAAGAGCGATCGCGACGAGGTAATTCAGGCAAAAGTGTACTAGTACCAGTTAACTTAGGCTGCATACCCACAATCACACCTCCCAAATTACCCTTTTTACCCAAATCGGGAAAGCCAAGGGTAATTGCCCAATTCCAGATGTCAGCATCTCCTCTAACTCTAGTGAGAACACGAGCATCGGTATATCCCACCCATCCCCCAAGTTCAAAACCCTTACTTACCCGAAAATTCCCCTCAATACCGTAAGAGTTGGAGGAAACTCTTCTACCTCCTAGGTTAGATGCTAAACTGCCAGTACCATGACCTAAACCATTGTTGTTGTAAGCGTTGACGTAGGTAAAAGCAATTTTAGATGAATTACTGTCCGAGTAGACAACCTGAGCTAACGCAGCATAGTTACTACTAAACAAACCGTTTTCTCCTCCACCAGCAATTCCAGGAGTGACACCGGGGTTGTTAGCATTTCCTGCCGTATAACCCAAATCTACTTTGATATTTCTATTTAATTTAATGTTGACACCTACACCAGTATCTCCACCCTTACGGTATATGGGGTTGTAGCGACCATAGCGAGAAATAGTACCACTAGCTTCCCTTGTTAGTGGGTTAACTATATCTACAATATCGCTAAAGGCGAAAGAAGCTCCTGTCCCAATGGTCAATCGCACATTGTCATTGACAGGAAAACTATATTGCAACCAGTTAAGCAAAGCACCATTATCTGGAAGACTCGTAGAATCAAAACTCAAGCGAGCTTCATTTCCCGGAGCAGTTGCAGTTGCAGGTCGAGGAGAAATAATGTTACTTGCTTGAATCTGTGTAATTAGCTTATCCTTCCCCGTGAAGCTAGTGTCCAACCTCAAACGCACTCGGCTAGAAAACGTAGTATTATAGTTGTCCTGATTGCCACGAGTTCTAACGCTAGCATCTCCGAAAGCATCTGTCACAGCAAATATCACTTGTCCGGTGAGTTTTGTAGTGGTAGAAAACTGGTTTCCTTCCACCTCTGCTGTACGCATTTCCAATGCATCGACTCTACCCCGCAGAGTAGTCAATTCTGTGGCAAATTGTTCTTGCAGATGAAGCAAAGTCACTAAATCGTCTTTGCTAATTATGTTAGCGGTACCAGCACTAAGCAGTTGGTTCACCTTGTCCAAACAGGTATTCAATCCAGCAGCAAACTCGTAGCGAGCGATCGCTCGATTTCCTTTGAAAGTACTATTGGGATATCCGGCAATACAACCATAGCGTTCTACTAAAGACTGTAACGCTTGAAATGCCCAATCATTTGGCTGCACATCAGAAAGTTCAGAGACTGAATTGACTGATGTTTCTCCACTTTCTTGAACGTATTGGTTAATTTGGTTGAGGGTATCGGTACTTTTTTCAGTGGTGAATACTTCCGGTGGTTTGTTAGTAGATATTGTCTCTTGTGCCTTTGCAATTCTAACTTGTAGCGCCATTGAAATCAAGATAGCAGAAGTTAGTAACAGAAAATACCTGCGAAAATTAAACATATTTTTTTCCCTAACACTAAGTCTGAAAAAATGCGTTTATTGGCTATAAAAGTAGAATTCAGCCTTTTAATTAAGATAAATTGAAAATAACGAAAATTTGCGTTGTCCAGATCCCCGACTTCTTAAAGAAGTCGGGGATCTAATTCGGGATCTAATTCGACCGAGCATTAATGTTGGGTTAAACCCCAATACGCTTGGTGTTAAGGATAATTGTAGATAATTGTAGGTTGGGTAGAGCGATAGCGAAACCCAACAAAGCCTTGAAAATGTTGGGTTTCGTTCCTCAACCCAACCTACGCAAAATCATGTTTTTAGCTCTAACACCAAGCGTATTGGGTTAAACCCAACTGACACTCTCTAATTATAATTATCAGAATTAAACTATTGAATAGCAATTGAATCATGATTGAATTTACATTTAAAAGTTGCTTGTATTAACTTGAAAATCAAAAAATAGTCTTGTCACCGGAATATAATGCAATAAAGTATTTTGGTTTGAAAGGTGACTTAAATGAAAGTTTATTGCACTCGTCCCAGACATTCAACACAACGTCCGCATGTCAACGATATCCCTGACGACTATCTCACAAATGACCATATACAACAGCGATATTGCCATATTTGTGGGATGCCTTTAATTTTGAAAAATCAGTATTTGCCATTAGAAGAAAAGGGCAGTGGTGGCTTTGGCATAACATTTGTAGTGTTAGATTTAAATTCACCAGGAGACAAGCTTCTAGACAAAAAACGACGGATTATTAAACAATTACACCCAAAAATGCCACTGTCGGCAGAATTAATTCTAAAAGTTGAACGCTTTTTTAAACAAGAAGCTGAAGTGTTAGAGGAGTTGAAACACAATCAAATTCCTCGTTTATATGCTTTTTTTGAGTTGTCAGTTACTGCTTTTTCAACAAATACTGCACAAAAATTGTTTTATTTGGTGCAAGAATATATTGAAGGTAATGATTTGCAGAAAGAATGTGCAACTGGCAAAAAATATACTGAAAGTGAAATTATCGAGTTTTTGCGGGAAATGTTGGACATACTTAAATTTATCCATCCCCAAAATATTATTCACAGGGACATTAAACCTTCTAATGTAGTTAGATGTCAAAAGACTGGAAAACTATACTTGATAGATTTTGGTGCGGTTAAGCAAGTAATCAAGAAAGTTGAAGAAGGTGCTTCGGAAAGTGCAACCGTGATTATGACTCCTGGGTTTTCACCTCCAGAACAGATAAATGCTGGGATTGTTTATTTTGCTTCAGATTTATATTCTTTAGCAGCTACTTGTATCTACTTATTTACAGGTGATAACCCGATGAATTTAGGTATACCCTATAATTTAGAATGGCATAATTCTGTGAAAGTACGTCCAGAATTGGTGAAAATTATTAATAAGATGTTGGAACCAAGTCCGAAATATCGGTATCAGTCTGCGGATGAAGTAATGGCAGCACTTTATGATGCTAGATTGGTTTTAAATCCAGACGCTACAGTTAAAAAGCCTTGGTTATATGCTGGATTTGGAATTTTTGGGGTGGTAGCGATCGCATTCATCACATACATCGTTTATCTTGTTATCCAAGCACCTCCACTACCCGATAATTATTTCACCCGTGGTGAAGAATCTTTGCTGACTGAAGGTATAACATCAACTAATCCTGATTGTCTGGCTGCACATGCAAAAAAACAAGCGGGAATGACTGACTTTTCTCTAGGAAAGTTCAAAAAAGCCCAGCAAAATTTTCAAGAGGCAATGAATTTATTTAAAAAAGCTGCATTGGATAACATCACTTCTGTAAAATGTTCTGTAGACCCAGAAACATTAATATTCTTAAATAATGCCAAAGCAAATGATAGCACTCAACCACCACTAACTATTGCTGTCGTTAACCCAATTAATGGTACATCTGTAGAGTTCAGCAGACTTAGCGAACAAATATTACGAGGAGTTGCACATCTTCAGAATAAATTTAATCAAAAAAAAGGTATAAATGAACAATTATTACAGGTAATAATCGCTCGCGATGACAACACTCCTCTTATTGCTACTCGTGTTGCTAAACATATTGCTGAGAATAAAATTCCTGGTGATGAAGCTTTTAATGGCAACATCTTAGCAGTAATTGGTAATTTCACTAGTGATGCAATTTTAGCCGCTGATAAAGTTTATGAAAGTGAGAAATTAGTGGCAATTTCGCCAACTAGTACAGCGGTTAGACAAAAGACAATTACACCTTCAGGCTACCAATTTAAATTGAGTAAATATGTCTTTCGCATTGCCCCTAGTGATGCAGTTGCTAGCAGCGATTTATTTGAGTACATTCAAAAGAATTTTCCAGGTGAGAAAGCTGCTATTTTCTATAATTCTGGAAAAATATACAGTAAGTCGCTAAAAGAGGGATTAGAGAGCAATTTTACACCGGAAAATGTATTTTCATGCGATTTAGGAAAAATCACAATCAGTGAATGCGATAGTCAGATGAAAAAGGCAAATTTACTGATGCTATCGCTGGGTTCAGGGGAAGCAACAAGTAGAGGATTATCTGCAATCCAGTTAAATAATAATAAACATCTATTTGCTGGAGATTCATTCTACAGTGACGATAAATTAACACCTGATTTTGCAGAGAAGGCAAAAAATATGATTCTTGCTATACCTTTTGATATTGAACTAACTCCTCAATGGTATAAAAACGAATCAATTCAACTTTGGGAAACACGATATGTTGGTTGGCGTAGTGCGACTGCACACGATGCAGCACAGGTAATTGCAGACGCTTTGCAAAGGCTAGGAAATAACCCCACCCGACAGGGATTATACGATGTTCTAAGTAACAAATATTTCCAATCAACGCCCGGTGCAACGGGTATAGTTGAGTTTGATGAATTGCGCGATCGCAAAGTTAAATCTGAGGACAATAATCGACTTGGTGTGTTAGTCCAAGTCAAAAACCAATGTAAGCCTGAAGATCAAGTACATTATAGATTTTGCCGTATTGATCCATAGTTGATTATACACTCTAATCGACTGACAGTCCTTTTGATGCCAGCCATTCAGGGTTAAATATGCGTGATTGATAACGAGAACCGCTATCACATAAAATAGTGACGATAGTATGTCCGGGTCCCATTTGTTTCGCTAGTGCGATCGCACCACCAACATTAATTCCTGTGGAACCGCCCATTAATAGCCCATCTTTTCTCAATAGCTGGTAAACTACTCGCAAAGCTTCTTTATCATCAATTTGAATCGCATCATCAGCCGGCGCACCTTCCATGTTTGCAGTGATGCGACTATTACCAATACCTTCGGTAATCGAGTTCCCTTCTAATTTGATTTCACCTGTTTTAATATAACTATAAAGTCCGCTACCCATCGGGTCGGCAACTACGCATTTAATCGCCGGATTTTTCTCTTTCAGGTACATCGCTACACCTGCAAATGTGCCCCCTGTGCCGGTTGCAGATATCCAAGCATCTACTTTACCATCTGTTTGCGCCCAAATTTCTGCTGCTGTGGTTTCGTAGTGAGCGCGACGATTTGCTAAGTTGTCAAACTGATTTGCCCAAATTGCGTTTTCCATCTCTGCGGCGATTTTGCCAGATAGTTTAACGTAGTTGTTGGGGTCTTTATATGGTACAGCGGGGACGGGACGAACTTCAGCACCCAACGCTCTCATCGCATCCATTTTTTCTTGCGATTGGGTATCGGGAATAATAATTAAACATTTGTAACCTTTGGCGTTGCAAATATGTGCTAATCCGATACCTGTATTACCGGCGGTTCCTTCGACGACGGTACCACCGGGTTTGAGTAAACCTTTCTTTTCGGCATCTTCAATAATATAGAGTGCGGCACGGTCTTTGACGGAACCTCCAGGATTGAGAAATTCTGCTTTCGCGAGAATTTCGCAACCAGTTTCTTCGCTAAAGCTGGTTAAGCGAATCAGCGGTGTGTTACCAACAGTTCCGACAAAGCCGTTTTTGATATCCATGTTAAATTTATTTGAGTTCTTACCTATAAAAATTTTGGCTTATATCATGTCCGTTTAATTAACAGTAACAAAAACGTCGCAACCGTCGTAGAGACGTTCCGTCGGAACGTCTCTACATTATGGGTAATTTGTCGGACATGATATTATAGCGGTTTTCAGTTGGGTGCAATACAGAACCTCACCCCGTCCGTTCCGGACACCCCTCTTTGAACTCGCAAAGAGGGGAAGGGGTGAGGTTTTATTTATCTCACTCAACTGAAAACCGCTATATATCAGTGGGAAGATTTACGCTTTCCATTCGGATTCTGGAATATCTGCACCGATCATAATGTTACGTAGCGTTCCTATAGGTAAATCACGACCTTTGTGATATGGTACAATTACCTGAAGTTGTCGGTCAATATTTCGCCATTTCCGATGACTACCTTTTTGAGAGACTAACTCAAAGCCGTAACGTTGCAGGATGCTTTCAACTTCCAATGCATTCATTCGTCGGGTACGGCTCATCCAACAATAACCTCGCGTGTAACCGCTCCTGGTGCTAGTTTAATGAAGTCGGTTTCCAGATAAAGTGCGATCGCCTCACGAATATTTTCTAAAGCTTCTTGCTCGGTTTCTCCTGCGGAAACGCAACCTGGCAACTCTGGACACCATACTGCCCATTCACCTGTTTCTAAATCTGGTTCTAGAATCACACGCCATTTCATTGCCATACCTCCAAAATTCATTCTAAACAAAGCTAGGATTAATTGATTGATGCTATTCGCTCCCGCTCAGTATATACTTATCTAAAATTCGTATCCCCAACAACATTAGTGAAAAAATCTTGCGTTGGACGTATTGACTAGTTTATCGTTAATCTTGTTTACTAACTCCAGCCCTAATTGTTTCCGAAACTAAGGTTACTGATGGAACGTCTAGAGTCATCAAAACAGACCGAGCAAATTACGCAAATGAATACACACAAAACTTCAGTTTCGGAGCAAGAGGTGACAGCGATCGCTCCGATAGAATCTCCTAGAGATGAAAAACCTGCATCGCGACCTCGCAACCGCAAGCTGCTACCCTTGTTGATCGTAGGAGCGACATTAGGTGCTGGAGCGATCGCTGGGGGAATTTATACTTACCGCTATTTGCAGTTTGCTAAATATCACCAGGTAACTGATAATGCTTATGTTTACGCAGATATTTATCCTGTGAATTCCCGCATCGCTGGGGTAGTTATGGAAGTTGCCAGCAAAGATAACCAATCGGTAAAACCAGGGGAAGTATTAGTAAAACTCGATCCCCGCGAATATCAACTATCTTTAGCACAAGCAAAAGCCGATTTAGAACTAGCCAAGCAACAAGCAGAAGTAGCACGGCAGAATATCAACAGGGTAGCGACAATTGATACATCTTTGCTGCGTAACTTGGGAGGTAATACGGATATTCAAGGAAAAATCGCAGCGAGCAAATCGCAAAGTATTAATCAGCAAGTCGAGTTAAATCGGCAACAATATAAAACCGCACAAGCAGCGATCGCTCAAAAACAGGCAGAATTAAAACAAGCGGAACTTCAGCTATCTTACACGCAAGTAACTGCGATGGTCGGCGGTCAAGTAGGTAACAAAGATGTCCGAGTAGGTCAGCAGGTGCAACCAGGACAAACTCTGATGTCAGTTGTGCAGCCGAATCCTTGGATTGTTGCCAACTTTAAGGAAACTCAGTTAGAAAACATACATCCGGGACAAAAAGCCGAAATCAAAATTGCTGCTTTCCCCAGTCGCATATTTATTGGCAAGGTAGATAATATATCACCTGCTTCTTTTAGCAGGTTTGCACCGACACCGCAAAATAGCCCCTCGGCTAATTATAATAATAATAATAATACGGTGCAACGAGTTCCGGTGAAGATAATGCTTGATCCGAAGAGTATTCGCGGTTATGAATCTCGAATTGCTCCGGGAATAAGTGCAGATGTGACAGTAGAAACGCGATAATTAGAATCTTTCATCTCCAGAGAACAATGTAGAGACGTGAAATTTCACGTCTCTTGGGGTTTGGGCAACGCATAGTTCATTTCTACTTCTATCTCTAACCCATGTGCAGGCGATCGCTTTACCAAACTTTACTTGTATTCAAAACAAATCCAGGTAAAATGCGATCGTCGCCACTAATGCGATCGGGATTTTCTAAACATTCCTCTGGTTGACCTGGACGGTAAATATAAACTCTACGATTCTTGCGGTCAATCAACCAGCCTAGCTGTATTCCTGGTTCTCTCATATATTCTTCCATTTTATCCTTCAAGGGTTGCAGGTTATCCGAAGCTGACCTGAGTTCAATGACAAAATCTGGACAAATTGGTGCAAACTTTTGCTGCTGTTCCCTTGAGAGAGTATTCCACCGTTCTAGTTTAATCCAGGAAACATCAGGAGAACGCTCTGCACCCGTTGACAGCTTAAATCCCGTACTAGAGTCAAAACAAATACCTGTACCATCCTGTTCTGCCCAAATTCCTACCTGTAAAGCAATATTAAAGTTACGATTTCCTGTCTCTGAACCAGTTGGGGGCATAATTGATATTTCTCCAAGTTGATTTCGCTCAATGCGTAAGTCACGATTGACCTGACAGAACTCAAAAAATTGGTCGTCTGTCATTTGCATTGATGGCGGAATTAACACGACAATAGGGGATGAAAGCATAATACTTAACCTTACTCACTTTTATTAGACACAAGAAGTAGAAATTAAATATGCGTTATCCAAAAACCATAGAGACGTAGCACAGAATCGTCACAATAATTCTTTTTCACTTTCTATGTCTATTCTTTATTTTCACCCAAATACCCCATAAAGTGAAAGGTAGGGCATATACCCTACCTTTGCAAGGGAAATTATTTCCGGGTTAACAAATAAATGTCAAAGAAATTAACCAAAAACTTTCCCCTTTCCCCTTCTACTTATTTGGTTGAGGAGTCATCCGCAGATAAGGTTTGACTTCCTCATAACCTTTGGGAAATTTCTGCTTCAACACTTCTGGATCTTTCAGCGAGGGGACAATTACGACATCATCGCCGTCTTTCCAGTCGGCTGGTGTTGCTACACTGTAGTTATCAGTTAGTTGCAGTGAATCAATCACCCGCAGAATTTCATCAAAGTTGCGTCCAGTGCTGGGGGGGTAGGTGAAACTAAGACGCAGTTTTTTATCCGGATCGATAACGAAGACCGATCGCACTGTTACGGTATTAGCAGCGTTTGGGTGGATCATATCGTAAAGGTCAGAAACTTTACGATCTGGATCTGCCAAAATCGGATAGTTGAGACTGGTATTTTGAGTTTCTTCGATATCTCCTACCCATCCTTGGTGGGAGTCAACATCATCAACGCTGAGAGCGATCGCTTTCACGTTGCGCTTGTCAAATTCTGGTTTCAGTTTAGCAACTGTACCTAATTCGGTGGTGCAAACAGGTGTAAAGTCTGCGGGGTGCGAAAATAGCACTACCCAGCGATCACCTGCCCATTCGTAAAAATTTATGTCACCGTGTGTAGAAGCTTGCGTAAAGTTGGGTACTGTGTCACCTAGACGGAGAGCCATGTAAGATTCCCTGTGGTTATAAAGGCATTAAGTATTGTACTATGCCAATAGGGATTTGGCGGTTTGCAACAAAATTTTAGGTTGTGTTGTTTAATAGACATCTCCATAAAAGACGTAGAGACGTAAGCTAGCTACGTCTGTTGGGGTTCGGGCAACGCATAATTAAATTCGGTCGATGTCTAATGTAAAGAAGTTAAATTCTTGTCTTTGATGTCAAAATTTGATTGTATGCTTGGATCATTTGACGAGCGATCGCTTCCCAACTAAAGTTTGAGAGTGCATATTCTTGGGCACGTAATCCCCGACGCCGACATTCTGCGGGGTTTTGTAAAGCGAATCGCAACAACTCTACAAGGGATTCCACATCTGTTGTACCCACCCACCCAGACTCACTATCGCGCACCTGATGCCAAATATGCACCTGGTCTGAGATAATTACAGGTACTCCCGCTACCATCGCCTCAGCGACAGCAATCCCGAAATTTTCATAATATGATGGTAAGACGAATAAATCTGCGGCTTGGAGCAAAGCTGACTTTAATTCACCCGTGACAAAACCAGTAATTGTCGTATGCGATCGCAAAGGTGAATTTTCTATCTGCAATCTGATCTTTTCTTCATAATCTGGATCTTGAGGATTCGTTCCTGCCAAGACAAAATAAAAATTACCACCTTCAGCCAATAACTTTTCCAAAGCCGGAATCAATAAATTTAACCCCTTTTTCGGGTCAATCCGCGACATAAAAAGCACCAAAGGCACATTCAAGGGGATACCAAACTGAGTCCGAATAGCATTCCCCCCCTCCCCCCCTCTCCCCCTCCTCCCCTCTCCTCCTGGGAGAATAACACCCAAAGGAATCACCAAATCGTGCGTAGAAACTCCGAATCGTTCTGATATTTTTGCTTCCTGATCGCTGGTAAAATGAATTGCTGCTGCACCCCCCAAATTTGCCCGTTCTAAAATTGTCGCGTAAAGCTGTTTTAATTGCTTTTTCTTACGCAAATCAGCCGGATCGAGAGTACCCAAAGGACGCAAAATGTAAGGTAAATTTTTCTGCCTGCACACAGTCGCAGCCACACTACTTATAGGAGAAAATAAAGCATGAATATGTGCCAAGTCAAATTCATCAGCGTGATTATTTAACCACTTTAATAATAAGAGCGAAAATTTATACCGACGAAACGGTGAACAACGAAAGTAAATTATTTCATAACCATCTTGTTTCACCGGGCAATTTAAAGGAACATCCAAAGGTTTTTGACCAGAATCACCATTACTATCTGTAGTGAGAATAGTAACTTTTACATTTTCTCGTGCCAATGCCGAAGATAATCCCATTACCATTTGACTTGGACCACCGTAAATCAGAGAAATTGAAGGGACAATTTGTAGAATTCGCATTTTTATATAGTTAGGAGTTAGGTAGAGACGTTCCACTGGAACGTCTTTACGGGAGTTAGGTAGAGACGTTCCACTCGAAGGTCTTTACGGGAGTTAGGAGTTAAATTTGTCGGGTTTAACGAAGTGTAACGCACCCGACAAAAGACCAATGACTAACGATTATTAACCAATTCTTTATAAAACTCTAATTGCTGTTTTGCTAAAGCTTTATTTGTATATTGAACCATTGCTTTTTGATAACCCATTTCACCCAAATTTTCGGCAAATTCTGGCTGATCCATTAATTGCCATAAGCAATCAGCCAAAGCTTTCGCATCCCCTTCCGGAAAGACTAACCCAGCATTACCAATTACATGGGGAATTTCCCCAGAATTGGAACCAACCACCGGAACTTGACAAGCCATTGCTTCAATTAACACATGACCAAATTGTTCTTTCCAACCTGCGGAAGTTAAGGTTTTAAATTTATAAGTTGTTTCTGAAGGCAACACCAAAGTACTCATTAAATTGATATACTTATACACTTCATCGTGGGGTACACTTTCCACCAAGATAATTCTGTCTTTAAAGTTGTTTTCAGCGGCTTTGTTCATTAATTCTGATTGCAACGCACCGCGCCCAATTAAAAGTAATTTCCAGGGTTTATCTTTTAAACTAGCTAAGGCATCTACAAGGGTCATTAAGCCCTTTTCTGGGACAAAACGTCCGACAAAGCCAACCACGAATTCCCCTGGTTCAATACCGAATTTAGCCGCTAATTCTGGTTGAGATTTGGGAGCAAATAAACTTTCATCCACACCTAACTGTGGCATGACTTTAATTGAACCTTTATATCCTCGTTGTCTGAGAATTTCTGCCCCATCCTGATTTCCAGAAATGATACCGTGGCTATTATTCAGGTTATATTTTTCTAATAAAGCTGCGGGTAATTTGAGTTTGTATGGCAGATTCCACCAAGTAAAAAAGATATTTTTTGCTTTGAGTCCCAAGAGCTTATTTAAAGTAATCATTTGAGCATAAGACAGTCCGCGAGAACCTTGTTCTACTTGGATGATTTGGGGACGAAACTTTCGCAACAAAGATATTAAATCAACTCCAAAAGTGAGAAGTCCTTGATGATTTTGACTTAAGTTAGAAATGGGAACTATTTTAAATGCACCTTCATCGCGGTATTGCGTTTGAATAATTTTGTTTTGTACACCTCCCGGTTTCCAACGTTTGGGAACTACAACCGTCACTTCAATTCCCGGTTCTAGTTGAGATAAAGTGCGTAATTTCTCGCAGTTAAGGTCTACAATATAAGTGTGACTGGCAACTAGAATTTTCATTAATATTGTTGGTTGATGATTGTTAGTTGTTAAGTAGGAGAATTAAATTAAACGTAAGGTCGTAGTCAGGAATGCGCGTCCTTAACATGTTTGTTCAGAGCGATAAATCGCTCACTACCTACAGGGAAATCGTTATAATGTTGGCGATCGCGTTGAGTGTAAATTTGACCATCATTCCAAGCTGATTGAATGACTGTACCCACGGCTTTGAGGAAACCCAAAAAGTAGAAAACAGCACGGGTGACAATTTTAATCGGGGAACCGCTTTTGTGACAAGGAGGGCGTCCCAGGACGTGACAATCAAATAAACGAGCGTATAAGCGTAAAGCTTGGGTAGCGGTGAGGTTTTTCAGTCCTAATAAAAAATGGTTGTGGTAAAAGGTCATCTGATATTTAAGCGATCGCATACTAATATCATGACAACCCCCCGTTTCTTCCCCTAAATGCACTAAATCAGCTTCTGGGTCATACCAAATCTTATATCCCGTCTGCCGCACGCGCAAACAAAAGTCAGATTCCTCACGCACGGCACTACCCCGAAACCTCTCATCAAACCTCAGTCCATACTTAGTAAAAATCTCGCGACGGAAAGACATATTACAACCCCTCGCTGTCAACACTTGCTGGGGTTTAACTGTATGCACCAAATCAATATAATACCAAGCGATTCCTGGGTCCATTGCTTCGGGAGGCAAATATGAAATCTCCAAGTCCCCCCCAGAATCACCCAATTTCATTCTGTCAAATACCCTGCCGGCAACGGCTCCTATTTCTGGCTTTTCTAGATAATTTTTAGCATGAGCCGCTAAAAATCCATTTCTTAACTCTACATCATCATCAATAAACAAAATTATCTCACCTAATGAGCGCCGCACAGCATAATTACGCGCTCCAGGTAAACTTGCCCAATCCAAGCGGAACCATTTTATTTTATCTGCGGCTGCAAGTTCCTCCAAATAAGCTTGAGTTTCTGGTTGGTGTTTTAGCGTTTGATCTACAACCAAAACTTCAAAATTTGGGTACTCTTGTTTGAGGACATCCACAAGGCTATCACGCAGCGGTTCTTCACGACCATAGGTTGGTATAATTACAGAAATTAAAGGCAAATCCATATGAATTTTAGATTTTAGATTTTAGATTTTAGATTTTAGATTTTAGATTTTAGGAGTCAACAGCCAGGAGTAGGAGTTATGAAAATTCTTCCCCCTTGATCACGCAGTCCCCCTTGATCACGCAGTCCCCCTTGTCCCCTCCTCCCCCTTGTCCCCTCCTCCCCCCTACTTCCGACGCTTTCCCTCATTTCCTTCTGCTTGTACCTCTTTGAGTCTTTCTTGTTTGTCTATTTCTGGCAACTTTAAAAGAACTCCAGCGGCAAACCAGTAATAAACAGCAACAGGATCGACATCTAGAGGATAGTAGTAAGTGTTGTAACTAATAAACAATATAAACACCCACATAGCGGCTGCGTAACTGCGGAAATTACGGTTTTTTATCAAACGGTATGTCCGGAAGCACGCGACTGTTAAAGTTGTTACCAAGCCCAAAAATGCTAGTACTCCACAAATACCAATTTCATAAAGCAGTTTCGGGTAGTAGGTTTCGACTAGTTTTGTTTGACCTAAAGCACGGGCAGAGTTAGTCGCTCGACCTAAACCGCTTCCGAAAGGTCCTTTTGAGTTTTTCCAATTCTCTTCAAATTGATCGACGATAAATTGTTGAGGAGGTGAGGCATTCCAGCGACTGACAAAGCTATCCGTCCTTTCTTGCACAACTGTGGGATTGCTGACTATGGCAATTGTCACAATCAGGGCAAGTCCCATTCCTAAAGGGATAAACCGCTTGAGGTTGCCAAGTTGACCGGTAAGCAATAGTAAAAGTACGAAGCAGGTGGGGACTAAAGCTAAGGCAATTCTCTGTCCACAAATAACTGCATTCAAAAAGACCGTCACTAAAGAACCTAAACCGATGATTCTAAAAAGAATTGAGGGATCGCTAAAGCCTGTGGCAAAAGTAAAAAAGGTACTGGAAATGAGGAACCATGCCCACTGCCAAGGAGCAACAAAGGTTCCTGGTAAGCGAATCATCCCTTGACTGGGACTATAAACTAGAGATCCACCAATATAACATCTAGCGCCAAGTGTGGCTTTAAATAAATCACTGCCTACTGCATTTCTAGTACCTTCACATATACCTGTAAGTAGTAACAAATACTGAAGAAAACCCAAAATACAGGAGACAAGTATTAGGACAACTTGCAAGCGTGACAAAAAGAGAAAATCCCGCTTGTCACGAATCAGGTAGTAATAACAGCTAATCAGGGGTAAGTAGCCTAACAATACTTTCAGTCCTAAAATACCCATGCCGATAGGTATTTCCTTGGGTGCGTCTTGCAGTAACCCAACGGGAGGAGGGCTGAGTTGTTGAGCGCCATTAACAAATAGTAAAGTTAGGGTGCAGGAACCTAATAAAATAAATAGTGGTATTTTCAGGGCTTGGGGAATCAATAGAGGTAGTCCCCGCTTTTTGGAAAGCTGCCAAATTGAAATCAACGCTGGAATGTAGAAAGCGTCTTTGGCTAATTGAAGTATCGGGCTGTTACCGATGTAGTAAGTAATAGTACCACCCAAAGGTACGTAAATGAGAAAGGCAAAAAGCGCTTGTCGGGGGTATTTGAAACAAAAAGCGATGACAATAATTCCGACTACACCCGGAACTGCGGCTTTAATTCCACCGACTATACCCAGCAGAATGCCGACAACAAGGGCAATAGAAACAGCTTTGGTAAGTAAGCCGGTGAATTCTTTACGTGCAATGGTTGCTTTGCGTTTTTGGGCTAACCTTTCTTGCAGGGTTAGAGGTGGAGTTTCTGGTAGGGATTGCTTTTTTTTTGAGTTTTTGGATTTTTTCTTAAGTTTTAGCATCGCGGAATGGTGAATGAGTTAGGAGTTAAGAGTTAGGAGTTAGGAGTACAGGAGTACAGGAGGAGCGGTAGAGACGTTCCGACGGAACGTCTCTACGGGAGCGCGGAGTTTTGATTCCTAATTTTTCCACGCTTTAACTCTTGACTTTTATACATCCTGACTCTTAATTCATCACTCCTAACTTCTCACTCATAACTATGCCAAGTGTTGCTGGACTTGTGAGACTAATTCTTTTGTCCAGTAATCAGCAACTTTTTCATTGGCAGCTTCTACCATAACTCTGATGACTGGTTCTGTACCAGAAGCGCGAACTAATATTCTACCGGAATTGCCCATTGCAGCTTCGGCTAGAGCGATCGCGATTTGTACGGGTTCGCAATTCTTCCATCCCAATCGGCGATCGCGATCCATAACCCGCACGTTCTGCAATAATTGCGGATAAGTTTCAAAGCTTTGATCTATCAGTTCTTTCAGGGAAACACCGGCTTCTTTCACTAAAGCGGCTATATGTAAAGCTGTTAATAAACCATCGCCTGTGATACCATAATGACGGCACAATATGTGACCGGATTGTTCACCACCTAGCATTGCGCCTGTTTGCAGCATTTCGGCTTGAACGTATTGATCGCCAACTGCTGTGCGAGTTAGCTTACCACCAATTTGTTTCCAAGCTTTCTCGAAGCCTAAGTTCGCCATGACGGTGGAAATTATTAAGTTATCTGGCAGTTGTTGCTGTGAAAGCAAACTGCGTCCCCAAAGATAAAGGATGTAATCGCCGTTAACTTGTCTGCCGATATTATCTACTGCTAAGACGCGATCGGCATCGCCATCAAAGGCAAACCCGATGTCAGCATTATTCTCTTTGACGGTTTGGGCGAGAATATCTAGGTGAGTGGAACCACAGTTAACGTTAATGCGAGATCCATCCGCTTCGTTATGCAAACAGATTACTTCTGCCCCCATTTCTCTAAATACTGCTGGTGCCAACTTAACTGCTGCACCCCATGCCAAATCTAAAACAATCTTCATTCCCTGAAGACTTACAGCATTCTCCAAAGGTTCTTGCAATGCCTCGGCATAATTCTTCACTAATTCCGGGCGCGAGTAATGCCGTCCACAATTACTAACAATAACAGGTAATGTTGCCTTGCCGCGCAGCCCTGCTTCAATTGCTGCCTGTAACAGTTGCGGTAACTTGGTACCACTAGCCCCAAAAATTTTAATCCCGTTGTCTTCTGGTGGGTTGTGACTGGCAGAAATCATCACTCCACCAATGGCATCACTGACGCTGACGAGGTAAGCTACGGTAGGAGTTGGGCACAATCCTAAATACCAAACCTCTATACCCGCTGCGGTTAACCCAGCACTCAAAGCCATTGCCAGCATATCGCTGGAGTTTCTCGAATCTTGCCCCAGAATCACAGGTCCACTATTGGTAGCATGGTTACGTAAAACAATACCTGTCCAAAAGCCTACTTGCAATGCTAAAGGCGCACTCAGTAATTCTCCCACTTTTCCCCGAATGCCATCTGTACCAAATAGGGGATTTGCTGGTAATGCGATTAAATTATGTGCAAAACTGTCTTCTATACCTTTTGTCGATGCTTCAGAAGCAGAACCGCCACGAAAGCCGTTTTGAGTTTGAGTTATATATGAAACCATTGGTTTAAACACTCCACACAGTCACACAGGAGAATAACACTTTACAATTTATTCAACAATTCTGACTACTTACCTTTTTATCAGGACAATATACTAGTTAGTTGGCGAGTAAAATTTATTTTGAACCACCTGTTATTCCGCAATAATACTGAAATTTATTTGAAAATATTATATGCGATTATCAATATTTCATCAAGATTTGGCTTATATTTAAGTAGCGATCGCCAAAATATCTTTTTTCCTTTACTCTTTTTTCAAGTCATATCATGACAGCTTTATTACATATGATGTAGAGACGTAGCACAGATGTAGAGACGTAGCACAGATGTAGAGACGTAGCACAGATGTAGAGACGTAGCACTGCTACGTCTATACATGGATTTGGTATTTTTTATTAATGTCAATTAAATGGACGTGATATCAGTCTGTACTTGGGAAAACATGTATTAAATAATTCATGTTAGATTCATGAATTTCAGTTTTTACTATGATGTAAATTTGCCGATACTTCACACTTGAAACTAATCTTAAAATAATGCCGTAAATAGCTGCTGTTTACTAGGGAATTTGTCGTTTCAAATAATACAAAATATTACGGCTTAAGAAATTTTAATGAAAATTCTCATCAATTAGCTTTAATCTAGGCTTTTAGTAGCTTTTTCGGCGTCGGGAAATCAAGACTTTGGCAGTTGACCTTTTAAAGTTGAGAAATTTAGTATGAGCAGCAATTTAGCAACCAAATTGCGTGTAGGCACTAAAAAAGCCCACACAATGGCAGAGAATGTCGGTTTTGTCAAGTGTTTTTTAAAGGGAGTGGTAGAAAAAAACTCCTACCGCAAGCTAGTCGGTAACTTCTACTTCATCTATTCAGCAATGGAAGAGGAGATAGAAAAGCATTGCAATCATCCGATTGTTTCTAAAATTAACTTTCCTCAGCTAAACCGCAAGCATAGCCTAGAGCAAGACTTGGCTTATTATTATGGTTCTAACTGGCGCGAGCAAATTCAATTATCGTCTGCGGGTGAAGCTTATGTAAAGCGCATCCGGGAAGTATCAGCTAAAGAACCGGAATTGTTAATTGCCCATTCTTACACTCGTTATATCGGGGATTTATCAGGAGGACAAATTCTCAAAAACATCGCAGTGACGGGGATGAACCTGAATGATGGGCAAGGTACCGCTTTTTATGAATTTCCCGAAATTCCGGACGAGAAGGCTTTTAAAGCGAAATATCGTTCTGCTGTGGATGAGTTGCCGATTGATGATGCAACGGCAGATCGCATTGTTGATGAAGCTAACGCTGCTTTTGGCATGAATATGAAAATGTTCCAAGAGTTAGAAGGTAATTTGATCAAAGCGATCGGCTTGATGCTGTTTAATAGTTTGACACGGCGTCGCACTCGTGGTAGCACCGAATTGGCTACTGCTGAGTAATTGCTACAAACTTTGAAAGAATTAAAATTGAGGGGCGATATCCTTGAGATTACCTGTAGTATATACAGGCAACCACAAGGCGATCGCCCCTAAATTATGTCACTATGTTGCACACCAATGCGCCCGCAGGCTGGAAGCCTGGGTCGTTGTGCGTACAAAGTCCGCCTACGCGGACTATAGAAATTCAAGGGTTTTGTATGATTGTATAAACGACAAGATGCAAGATGTAAATATACTGAGAAAATAAAGTAAAAATATGGCTGCAAAAATTCCCGTTACCGTGATTACAGGCTTCTTAGGCAGTGGTAAAACTAGCCTAATTCGCCATTTACTACAAAACAACCAAGGTAGACGTATCGCTGTTTTAGTTAACGAATTTGGCGAACTTGGGATTGATGGGGAACTGTTGAAATCCTGTCAAATTTGCCCAGAAGATGGCGAAAGTAATATTTTTGAATTAACTAATGGCTGTTTATGTTGCACTGTACAAGAAGAATTTTTTCCGACGATGCTGGAGTTAATTAAGCGTCGAGATAGTATCGATTGTATTTTGATTGAAACTTCTGGTTTAGCCTTACCAAAGCCGTTAATCAAGGCTTTTCGCTGGCAAGAAATCCGCAACGCTGCCACAGTTGATGCGGTAATTACGGTAGTTGATTGTGCAGCGGTAGCAGCAGGCACATTTGCCAGCAACCCGGAAGCAGTAGCAGCGCAACGTCAGGCAGATGATAGTTTAGAACATGAAACCCCGTTGCAAGAACTGTTTGAAGACCAACTTGCTTGTGCTGATTTGGTGGTCTTAAATAAAACCGATTTGGTAGATGAGAAGACAAAAGCGCAAGTTGAAGAGTTAATTAAACAAGAATTGCCGAGAGTAGTCAAGATTGTGGAAAGCGATCGCGCTCAACTCGATCCATCTATATTATTAGGATTAAACGCCGCTGTCGAAGATAATTTAGATAGTCGTCCCAGTCATCACGACACCGAAGAAGAACACGAACACGACGAAGAAATTATCTCAACTCACGTAATTTTAGACCGCGCTTTTGATCCAGAAAAATTACAGCACCAGTTGCAAGCGATCGCACAACAGCAAGAGATATACCGAATTAAAGGCTTTGTCGCAGTCCCTAACAAAGCCATGCGCTTAGTCATGCAAGGTGTCGGAACCCGATTTGATCAATTTTACGACCGTCCTTGGCAACCTGAAGAACCAAGACAAACCCGCTTAGTTTTCATCGGTCGTGACTTGAAATCCTCAGAAATCGAATCCCAACTCGTAGCTTTAGGAGTTAGGAGTTAGGAGTTAGGAGTTAGGAGTTGGGAGTTGGGAGTTAGGAGTTAGGAGTTAGGAGTTAGGAGTTAGGAGTTAGGAGTTGGGAGTTAGGAGTTGGGAGTCAAAAGTCAAAAGTCAAAAGTCAACACTCACTCCTCGTCTCCTCGTCCCCCTCGTCCCCCTCGTCCCCCTTGTCTCCTCGTCTCCTCATCCCCCTTGTCCCCCTTGTC
>NZ_JAOWRF010000109.1 GCF_025753815.1 Plectonema radiosum NIES-515
GATTAAAATCGCGGCTAAACAAACCAAGTCCGCCTACGCGGACTAAGATAAAATCGGGGGTTCTGTAGCCTGCGTCGGCAGGATTAAAATCGCGGTGAAATAAACCAAGCCCCAACGATTAAAATCGCGGCTAAACAAACCAAGTCCGCCTACGCGGACTAAGATAAAATCGGGGGTTCTGTAGCCTGCGTCGGCAGGCTTTGTTCTGGTAGCCGCGACTTACAGTCGTCAGGGCTTCTAGATTATTGTTTCTCCAGAGTAATAGAAGACGGATAATTATCAAAAAACGGACATGCTCATACCAATTCTATGTGAGGTTGCGCTTTTTAGTTAGTTTCCAAAGCTGGAAATTTTCGGGATAAATATTCTTTTCTATCTTGTATTTCTGCTCTTTCTCAAGTTTATATTCCAATACCTTTAGGGGAGGATTGTAATAAGGATTGTAGAAAAACACATCACTGAAAGTATTAGGAATTTGGGGGAAATTTGACTCTTTCACCAACAGAAGCCGCACTTTTGGATCGAGCCGATGGGAGAGAGCCATTTCATCACCCAGAGGCCAGGTTCCTTCACAGGAAGTAATCAAAAGTGGCTGGGGAGTTTGGTTGATGATCCCAACCACTTGGGGAGTATAAAGGTTCAGATTTTTATACCACCAAGTCTCTGTTTGAGAAATGGTCGCTATTGATATGACTCCGGCTGAAATTAGCGTAACCATAACAACCTGCCAAAGCTTTTGTGTTGCAATGGTGAGGGAGGAAGAAAAAATTTGAGTTGCTAAAAGATAAGAAACAGCTAGCTGAATACCTAAATAACAAGGAATTAAATACCGAGGGACTTGCGATCGCACTCCCCCAGAAATGAAATCTGGTATTGCTAAAGGTAGCGCTGTCATTCCAATCAATGTTAAGACAAACAACCAAATTTGCTTTGGAGACTTACGGCAGAGAAAATAAATTGAATATCCGACAAAAATTAAGATAAAAGGACTTGAATATGCTACTAATAATTTCAACCAAGAGCCTTCAGCACCACGTATGGTATCGTAGTTAAAATCAACAAAAAAATAGCTAAGGTTAACAATCCAGTTTTTAATCAAAAGTAACCGACTTAATTTAACTTCACCTGTCCAGCCTGTTGTTTTATTAATTTGAGCCGATTGACTAAGAATAACTATTAGCCACGGTGTGAAAGCCAGAAACCCCACTAAAGACGCAACTAGATAACCAATTACCTTCTTAGTTAATCGAAAGCGTTCAATTGCAAATACATAGGCACCATGAGCAATTGTCAGGAACCCAGAAAACAGAAATGTATACAGCCCCAATGCCACAGTTACTGCATACATTAACCAACTAAGCTTTGTTTGCACTCGCATTGCCCGTAGTAGTGTTGCGCTTGATAACAAAGTTGTTAGACCCCACAAACTATACTCCCGCGCTTCCTGTGCGTACAGCACATGAAATGGTGACACAGCTAGCAGTGCAACTGCCAGCGATGCGACGAGGGAGGAGTTAAATAATTCCAGACATAGCCAATAAATGCAGGGTAATGCCAGCACGCTAAATAGGGCAGCCAAACTTCTGGTTACTGCAACTGAACTACCAAACCATTGCACCCAAAATCGCGTCATCACGTAATATAGCGGTGGATGCTGAGGGTCTTCTAGTGCTAGAGATTTAAGAGTATCTGTTAAGGTTCTTTTAGGAGTGGGATGCTGATATTTTTGTAAATCTTCAACACCAATTTGTTGACCATTGCAAAGTTGCGCGATCGCTTCTTTTTCTGTGTAACCAGAAATCCGTAATGAGGTAAAAGTCTCGTCGAACCAGTAAACTTTTCGGTCAATATTGACAAAGCGAAAAAATACACCTAATGCTAATATAACAATCAGTAAAAATCGTAAACCTTTCGGAGGAGGCGCCCAAACAGTCGGTAACTTGCTGTTCATATACTAAGTCCAAGAGCCATTTTATACAAAATAATTTGACAGAATTTGTATTTGGCAATTAAAAGCTTAGTATAAAGAATAACGATAAATTTTTAATTATCCTTTTGGTTAAAATAGAAAAGAGAATTTTTAAAGTTAATTTGTCGCAAAATAATATTAATTTTCGCATATGTCTTTTGGGAGAAAATCTTGAGCATGAACTCTACATAGCTTTCTTCAAGGATAATTACTAAGAACACCGTTTCCCCATATAATCATTTCTGCATGAGTATGATTGAACCTGATTCACTTTTGTCAGTGCCAACTGGTGCATTACAGATTCCTGAATTACCTCCAAATACTGTGGATGCAGGTAGTGAAAACATCCTTTTGTCTTTGGTGATTCCCACTTACAAAGAACGAGACAATATCAAAAACGTTGTCAGTATATTGAGCCGACTGCTAGATGAGTCTATCCTTGGAGACTACGAGTTAATTGTAGTGGACGATGATAGCCCAGACCGCACTTGGGAAGTTGCCGAGTCTCTGACGCAAGAATATCGGCAATTACGGGTGATGCGTCGTCAAAATGAGCGGGGGCTTTCAAGTGCAGTGATTCGCGGCTGGCAAGGGGCAAGGGGACGGGTTTTAGGAGTAATTGATGGGGATTTGCAGCATCCACCAGAAGTGCTGTCACAATTGTTAGGCGCCATTCAAAAAGGTGCAGACATGGCAGTAGCTAGTCGTCACGTAGACGGTGGTGGTGTAAGTAAGTGGAGTTTTTTCCGGCGTTTCTTGTCTCGTGGTGCTCAGTTGTTAGGGTTAATTATTTTACCGGATGTACTGGGTAGGGTATCTGACCCGATGAGTGGTTATTTTATGGTACGTCGAAATTCCATAGCAGGTGTGACGCTTAATCCGGTAGGATACAAAATTCTCCTTGAAGTGATTGGACGGGGTAAAGTGCGCGAAATTGCTGAAGTTGGCTATGTGTTCTGCGAGCGTGTTAAGGGTGAAAGTAAAGTCACGAGTAAGCAATATATAGACTACATACACCACTTAGTACGGTTAAGGCTGACAACAGGAAGGTTGGGAAAAATCAGTCAACGCATCAATTTCCCTGTTGCTCGATTTCTCCGTTTTGGCTTAGTGGGACTCAGTGGAGTAGTTGTAGATATGACAATGCTTTACCTGCTCAGTGACCCAAGTACCTTGGCTTTGCCTTTAACTCGCAGTAAAATTATTGCGGGTGAAATTGCGATCGTCAATAATTTCTTGTGGAATGATGCTTGGACTTTTGCGGATGTCTCTAGTGGGCAGCACGAATGGGGTCAATGGATGAAGCGATTTTTGAAATTCAACTTTATTTGTCTTGTTGGTTTGGTGTTGAATGTACTGGTGTTGAATATTGTGTTTAATTTGATTATACAAAACCGCTATATCGCAAATTTGATTGCGATCGCTGTTGCTACCGTCTGGAATTTCTCGGTTAACCTCAAGCTCAGTTGGCGCGTGACCCAAGTAAAATAAAATATGTTCGCGTATCTGGTGACAAAAGAACGATCGAGGATGAAGTAAGACCTTAACCACAAGCACCTAAATTTATTTATGGTGCAGAGAAAAAGCACATCTGATCATTTCTCCGGGGGTGGGGTCTTATATCGTGGGAGCGCAAATCACACATCCCTGGTTGACTGACGCAAAAACTCTCCCAAACTCTCCCAAACTCTGCGTTCTCTGCGTTCTCTGCGGTTCGTTTCTTCATCATTCTGCGTAAGTCCTAATATTGTAGACACCTTCCACGCTTTACCTCTCTACGACGGTAGGTAGATTTTTATTGCTGTTCATTAGGCATCTCCAGAAATTAATTATGCGTTGCCCCAAACCCTTGTAGAGACTATTCTGTGCTACGTCTCTACATTCTTTTTTAGGCATCTCCAAAAAAAAGAATGTAGAGACGCGATCGTCCGAAGTCTCTTGGGGTTTGGTTGACGCATATTTAATTTTCACGTCTATGTCTATTAAACGGACATGATATTACTTTATCCTTAATCATTCAAATTATTAGAATCTTGAGGGTGTCCACAATGTTTACAATTTGGCAAATTTTTGTAAGTAAGATTGTGGCAGTTTTGGCATTCAACGTATTGATAATAACCGCAGTGCGGACAGTAAACATCATGGTGCTGAATTTTCTTAGCACAATTGAGACAGCGTGATTTTTGAACTCTGCTAGCTGCCTGGACTTTAGGATTAAAGACAATTTTTTGGAGAAACTTGATAATTCCAAAACCAATAAGTGGAATCAGCAAGACATAAACATAACTAATTAAGAAAAGTAAACCCCCAAAAAGGGTGCTAACGATATCAAAGATAAACTTAAATATGGCGCCGATTTGCAGAAATTCAAATACTTTTAGTAATAGCGGTATAAAAAAGATAACCAGCAAATGCCAGCTAATTAGTGAGATGAGTCCATATCCTCTTTTTTGAGCAAATTTATAACTTGATAAAGCAACAACAATCAGCGGTAAAAGAAATAGAGACTGAAAAGCAAGCTGAATGCTTGGATACCAAAATGAAGCTTGCTGATAACCCTTTTCAACTGCCGTAAATTTATCGTTATCCTTAAGTAAAGCTATAAAATTAACACTTTCTGGTTTTGCAAGCAGTACATTTTTCAGATTAGAAATTTCATTTTTCAGATTAGAAATTTTTCTGCTATTTTGGTCTAACTCCTGTTTGGCTTTTTCAGCACGAACTGAATTAATTGATTGCTTTGGAACCTGACCTGCTATTTTTTCTAAGAGCGTTGAGTCATATTGAGCGCGAATATTACTATTGGTTTGTTCAAGTGAACTAATGTCTGCTTCTTTCCGAACAATGGTTTTGATGATTTGCTGCTTCTCATCGGAATTTTTAATCTGATCTTTGTCGGTTGCATAATTCAGGCATATTTCAGAAACCTTACCTAAATGTCCTGCTTGTGGTTGTTGATAAGTTTGCTGTAATGATGGTAGCTGAGTGTTATATGTTAGTGAAAGCTTTAAAATTTCATAATCTTTATCTTTGGCAGTTTCTGCCCTATAATTTTTCCACTCGGAGTAACATGGATAAACCTGAGTCGGGTTCAGATGCCATTTGCTAATATCATCCAGCCCCGTAAAAACATTAATTAAAATAAAAATATCAATTACAATAATGACAATCAAGCTCACTTTATTTAGTGGTTCGTTGTTGATTGTTCTTGAATTACTAAAAAACTGACTTAAAAGACGACGTATTCTAGCAAGCATATTGTTTTCTAAGTAAAATATTCATCTCAATTTTTTTCCCCCAGTACTTTCGCGATTAATTGCTTAAATGTAGAAGCTATATATTAAATCGAACGTATTTATTCGTGGGGTTTCATAAGTGTCCTCATCCGAGCGATCGCAGCTGCCTTCTTAATTCTTATTTGTAATTTTTTTGATTGTAGCAGCAGTTTCTTCTGGTTTTCCTGTTAGGGGAAAAACTAAAATACTCTTGATTTTGGTGTTATTAACCAATTCTTTTAAGTGATGTAACTGGTTATCTGTAATCGCAACTCCAGCATAATTTTCGGCATAATTTAATTCTTGTTTGAAATTAGCATCGTTATAAGCTTGAATGAAAACTCGATCTACCTTCCAAGAAAGCCAATCAGCTGCAAAATAACGTTTAGCCCAATAAGGGTTATGATGACAAAGATCGAACCTAACTTTGGGGTTAGCATTTTTCATGTCAGCGATCATTTGCTGCACAAAATTAGTTAAATGAGCGGTGCGATCGACTTTACCGGGTAATTCGGCATAATAACCTAAATAATCATCCCACTGAACTGCATCGATAGTTGGATATTTTTGGACAAATTCTACTAAAATTTTCTGGAAAAAATTAGCAACTTCTGGACTCTCCACATCCAAAACATACTGATCGATTCCAGCATAGGTTTTATCGACCCCAGGCACAATCCATTTTTTGGAAATTGCCAAGTCAAAGATCGGACTATTTTTATCTATTTTAATACCTTTCTCAAAATAGGCGTGAACTTGCATTCGGTGTTTGTGTGCCTCGTCAATCAACCAATCTAACCATCGCTCTTGAAACTGATTGGGACAACTTTTATATCCGAGTGTTTGCTGCATGACAACGCTATTGTACATCGTGCAACCATTACCCCACACTCCATGAATAATCGTATTAATTCCTTGAGCGTGATAATAACGAACTCGTTCACGAATTGTTTGTTCGTCAGCATTATTAGTAATTTGATATCGACTTAAATAAATCCCTCTAATTGCTTTTTTATCCCAAGGAGTTTGAAGTAATGGTAATTTTTGGGGTGTTAGGGGTGATAGTGAGGGTTGGGGACTAGGTGTTGGTATGGACGTCGGGACAGTTTCGGTCTGGGGAAGTTTTGCTTCTTTTTCAGGTTTGCTAGGAGCAGGAGTCATCTGAGGAGTGGCAGCTTGTTGGATATTAGGCAAAAGTTTGATGATATTTTTGAGATTGCCTAGATGGATCAACCACCAGTAACCACCCCCTAGAATAACTATAATTAATGAGATTGGAACACTTGAACATCCACATCCACTTGCTTTTTTGGGTGACATAATAACAGGGAGCAGTGTCCCAAAGTTAGCTGCTAAAAATTAAGAGCATAAATGACAACGATAATGCTCTCCATACTTCATCTGCTTCAGTATATATACTGACTATAATTATAGCTTGAGATTGCTTTCATTCACAAACCGGAGATGATCAAACAACCTACGGTTTAAGAGAAATTTGACGCTGCAATAGACAAATGTCGTGAAAATGAATGTAGAGACTACCAAGTGCTACGTCTCTAGGGGTTGTGGATAACGCATATTTAATTTTCAAATAGGTTGTCCAATGGTAATAAAAAAGTAAAACCCGCTTTTGCGGGTTGTTGATCGAGAAATAATTCTTTACAATTGTGACGCTTGTTTAACCTATATACTTCATTTCGGCTTCGAGTTGACGTACTAGCTTTTCGTCACCTTTGACTCTAGCTACTTGCAAGCGATGTTCTAGATTTTTTTGCAGATTTTGGTGATGAGTTTCTTCAGCTTGTTTTGCTGCTTGCATTCTGTGATTAAGCATAAGTTTTACCTGTTAAGTGTTTGCTTTATATCTTCATTTGCTAATATAACACAATTTTCGTAACGTAGGCTACAGAAAAATGTGGTTTTCTATTGATTAATTGATATATTTTTTGGAAGATGAGTCAAATTACATTACTCAGCGATTTTGGCGATCGCTTGAAGGTGTATGTCGGGGTCATGAAGGGAGTAATCGCCCAAATAAACCCAAAATTAAGCGTAATAGACTTAACGCACCAAATTCCCCCGCATTCCCTCGCTGCGGCGAGATTTTGCTTCATGAATGCTTCTGCTTATTTCCCAAATAAGACAGGTTGTGAAACTTACGCTGATGTGCTTTCTTGGGATGCGATCGCTTTAATTGGCAGTCACGGCTGGGTAGAAATTGCCATCAACAGCGGTAATGCACAGTTACAGTTACAGTTACAGTTGGCAGATGCGGTAGTTTTTTTGAGCAATAAGAACCCCGACTTCTCTAATAAGTCGGAGTTCTGAATCTTTGCCTAAAACCTTTATCCTAACTAAGACAATGAATAGTCAGGCTTCCGGTGTTCGCTGGAGCGTCTCGTTGGACAATGGAGGTGGACAGACTTCCATGGTTTGAATCAGACCATGCTCAATGGTGAAACGATGACCAACGTGCTCCGAAGCAAGAACGGCTCCAGCCAGGTCGCGCACGACCTGATGCACCGAGACCAAAATACGCCCGGCATCCTCTGGGTGAAAGGAAACCGGCTCAACGTGCGGATTGATCTCGGACCATTGCTCTGGAAAGTTCGCGCGGACTTCTTGATGTCCACGGACAAAACCGCCTTTGAACGCTTTCGGCCAAGCCACGTCCGGAGTCATGGTGGCGAGGGCGGCGTCAATGTCTCGCGCGTTGAAGGCAGCGTACGCCGCGCGTAGCAGTTCAATTAGGAGTGCAGGTTGATCTGGCACTCCTAGGTCTGGTGAAGGACATGTAACAGAGCCTAACAGAGGATTAGGTTGCGCCCAGCGCAAACTAGCGCCGCCGCCGCGACCGTCCCTGCGTCGGCAGGGGGCTTGCCTCCAGCCTATACTATCTTAGAAACCCAATTTGTTGATGCTAGCTTCGGTTGAAAGGTCGTAAATATTTTGAGAAGTAATACATATAATTGGCAATTTACAGAGTTGTTACTGATATACTTCTCCAGAATCAAAACTAAATAACATCAATGAGCAAAAAAGTGGATAATCTCTCCTAGCATAGGAAATATAGATTCAAATCCAAGATTGTTATGACTCTAACAGAATCGCCACCATCCGTTTATCAAGGTCAGTTTGGCGAATTTACAATTAATCAAAGCGATCGCAAAAGCGTAATTATCTATCGCACTGCGTTAATGGTAGCTGCACTCAGCTTTGCGATCGCCAGCGCTTTGATTTTACTCAACAACAACCCAACTACCATCCAAGCAATTACACCTTTGTATACTGTCTTTTGTCTTGCTCTGGGTGTAAGTTTACTGACTATCCATATCTACTTAGCACCGCTGCACCGAACTTTACAACTTTTCTGGCTGATTGGTTGCATTTCCTCATTTGTATTCGGGCATTTTGACAGTCAACCTTTTGCAGTCACAGTTTACACTCAACCCCTGAGTTTATTGGGAATTGGTTTTATCTTTGCGGCTTTAACAGGTATATATTTCAAAGAAGCTTTTTGCTTCAATCGGCTGGAAACAAAAGTATTAACCTTTACAGTGCCGATACTGTTGCTGGGACATTTAGTAGGTGTTTTGCCAATTCAAGCAGAACAAGTTTTATTAGGAATTTGGGCAATTTTGTTTCTGGTATTTGCCTTGCGGAAAGCTGTGCAAGAAATTCCTGCGGATATTGGGGATAAATCTGTGTTTGCTTATTTGAAAGCAGAACGCACATCAAAAGCATAAATACAGCTTAATGTCAACAAAGAAGCGTCAAAATCAACAAAAACCAAAAATTCGGCTGCTAAGACGTCAAGAAATGTGGACGCTGACAGCGCAGGGATGGGTAATAGCGATGGGTGCGATCGCACTCGTAATATTTTTCAGCATTACTCATTTATACCCGTTTCTTGCCGTCACTTCTCCCATCAAAACCGATGTCTTGGTAGTCGAAGGATGGGTAACAGACTACGCAGTAGAACAAGCATTTACCGAATTTAAAAGCGGTTCCTATCGACAAATATTCACAACAGGAGGTCCGGTTGAAAGAGGATTCTATCTAGTTGAATATAATAATTTTGCGGCAATTGCCGGCGCAACTTTAAAAAAGCTGGGTATGCAACCAGAAAAAGTGACAGTTGTATCGGCACCGGATGTAATTAAAGATCGGACTCATGCATCTGCGATCGCACTTCGTCAGTGGCTAGCTTATTCAAATTCCCCGATAAAATCACTGAATTTGTTAACCTCTGATGCCCATGCTCGCAGAAGTTGGCGAATATTTCAACAAGTACTTGCCCCAAAAATCAAAGTCGGAATAATTGCCGCAAAACCAGTAAATTACAATCCAAATAAATGGTGGATTTCTAGCGAAGGTGTGCGAACAGTCATTTCGGAAACTATCGCTTATATTTATGCCCTGTTTATTAATTGGCAGTGAGGACTGAAGTCCTCAGATTATTAAGAAAAAGGACTGAAGTCCTTAGTACGTTATCTCAACACCTCCACTTGTTCTGCCACATTAAGTTCGTCAAGAAGTCGCCAAATTTCCTGTAACATTGGCTGTAAACCAGCGCCGGTCACAGCGGAAATCAAGAAAACTGGTGCAAAGGATAGATGATTAAGTTCCATAGCTAAGGCTTCCAAATCTACAGTTTCGCGATCGACTGCATCAATTTTGTTCAGTGCCAAAACAAGCGATCGCTCCGCTAAACCTCGTCCATAATCTTGTAACTCTTTCTTAATCGTTTTATATTCGGCGATTACATCTTCACTGGTAGCATCGATCAAATGCAACAGTACCCGTGTGCGCTCAATGTGACGCAGAAAATCGTGTCCCAACCCCGCACCACCAGAAGCACCTTCAATCAATCCGGGAATATCAGCAAAAACTGTACCATCCCCCGTTGGTTTTCGCACTACACCCAAGTTTGGAATCAAAGTAGTAAACGGATAATCGGCAATTTTCGGACGTGCTGCTGACAAAGCTGATATCAAAGTTGATTTTCCTGCATTCGGTAGTCCAATAATTCCCACTTCTGCCAAAAGTTTCAACTCTAAGCGCAGTTGCTTTATTTCTCCTGCTAATCCGGGGAGAGCGTATTCTGGAGCACGGTTGCGATTGCTCAAAAAATGTTGATTTCCCAAGCCACCTTTACCACCTTTAGCTACCACAAAAGTCTGGTTTTGCTTAATTAAATCTGCCAACAATTCCCCACTTTCCGCATCATAAATAGCCGTACCGCAGGGAACTTCGACATTTAAATCCTTACCATTTGCACCGGTGCAGTTATTTGGTCCCCCACGCGCTCCATTTTCTCCCGCAAAGCGATGGTTGTATCGGAAATCTAGCAGAGTTTGCAGATTTTCCACAGCCGTGAAAATCACCGAACCACCGCGTCCCCCATTTCCACCAGAGGGACCACCAGCCGGCACATACTTCTCCCGACGAAAGGCAACAATACCATCCCCACCTTTACCCGCTTCAACTTCAATGTTTGCTTGATCGATAAATTGCATAATCTAGTCCTGATACTTTTAACCTGGACATCTTTGAACATCTAAGACATTCTCGATATCTAGTACAACATCACCAACAGAGTTAGTGAAGGTGGTATCCCACATCGCCTTCAGGAAAATCCCGACGGCTCCATTAAAATCACGCGGTATTTCGTAACCGCACTTTGGGCATTTAAAGTTCTTAGAACCACCAAGTTTTCTATGAACATGACCGCATTTGGTGCAAGTCTTTGAAGTATATTCTTCAGTTATTCTCACCCATTGGGAACCGTAACGGAAACACAAATGCTCTAGGGTTTGAGAAAACTGATAGAACGCCCAAGTCATCATTGCTCGTGCTGTTTTGTTTTTTAACTTCCGTTTCTTTTTAACAACCATTTCGGAAGTTTCAAAAGTTGGAAGCACAATTATATCATAGTTACGAGCAAGATAAGACGCTACTTGTTTATGGCACTCGGAACGTAGATTTTTAATTCTTGTTCTAATTCGTTCCATAGCTTGACGTAGCTTGTAACGTAAACGCTTAAAGCTATGCCCTTTAGACTTATCGTGCTTTGATTTAAGTTTGTCAAGATGAGAACAAAGTTTAGCAATTTTGTTAAAATCTCCGTTCCCAAACTCTAAGAAATCACTCCCATCAAAGCCTGTAATAAATGTTCTAACACCAGGGTCTAGCGCTATTACTTTGTTGGTAACTTTACTTGTAACCTCGCACTCAACCGGGAAATGAGCAAACCAACGACCTTTATTATAGGTCAATTCCGTAGAGCCATCTGTTAGAACACAAAACTCTTGCCCCTTAAATTCTGGCTTTGGTAGATGCTTTGTGGTAGATACCATCCATGTACCATTCTTATAAGCCGTGGGGTCAAATTGAATTGTAAGTTTTTGGTCGCGGACACTACGAAACTTAGCTATTTTCAATCCCGCTTGTGGATGAGGTTTCTTGTTTTTACCCTTTCCTATAAAGCTAGGGTTTTTTGCGGTTTCTGACCAGGCTTTATACGCTTCCATTGATGCGTTATCTAGTATTTTAGATACGTTCAATTCGTTACACCATTGAGGAATTACTCCAGTTGCTTTAAGCATTGTCCTAAAACCCATCTTCCCGCCTTTATTACCTATCTTCTCAAATTTTTGATTTTGATTTAAGTAAGCAATAGAGATGTTATATACTTTCCGAACCGCAGCAACCCATTTTTTCCAAATAACAGCAAGTTTTTTACTTGGGTACACTCGGTAACTCACTGTCTTCAGAGATTTGTTTTTTGTACTTTCTAAGTCCGTACAATCTACAGCTAAATACGTGGACGATGGCAAGAATATCCTCGACCATTTCTCGTTCTGGGCTGAGGTTTTTTTGGTCGAGAACCAGTATTTCAGTCTGCTGTCTATTGCAGAGCCATGCGATAATATCGAACCCAAAGCGGCAAAGCCTATCTTTGTGGGCAACGACAACAAGTTTGATAGTGTTGTTGAGAACTCTGTCCAGTAAGGCTTGAAGACCTTTTCGCTTGAAGTTGAGTCCGCTTCCGATGTCGGTGATAATTTCCGCATCGGGATAACGAGACTTAAGAAAGTTAACTTGTTGAGATAGGTCAGCTTTTTGACTGCGGCTTGAAACTCTGGCATAAAGGACGGTGATTCGTTTGTCTGCGGGATTACCAGGTCGAACAGGGACAATTGAATCGAGCTTGTATCTTCTTTGACCACCTTGGGTAAAAATTCCTTCGATTTTCCCCGTTTCGAGCCACCTTTCAAGCGTTTTGGTACTGACTCCAAGTTTAGAGGCAGCAACTCTTGGTGGTACATAATTAGTTGACATCTCGCTTTTTTAAACTACTTCTTAAGTATAGTCTAAAATGTCCAAGATGTCTAATATGTCCGAAGATTTATTGTCCTATCTTTAACTCTGTCATTTATCATTTGTCATTTGTCGTTTATTCTTAAACCAATGACCATTGACAAATGACTCCTAATTAAATATAAGGTGAAACATCTTCACCGCAATCATCTGCTAGATAGGAAAGGGCACGAAAACGCAAACCCACAAGCTGTTCATAAAGTGGATTGATTTTACACATCGGTGGAATGTGAACTATTTTCCGCCCAAAGAGATTGACATCGCGCTCAAAGGGGCATTGGGAAGGTATCATTTTGCACAAAAAGCGGGCTACTCTGGGGTCGTGAATCTTCAGTTGGTCTAGCCACTGACGCATCGCGTGCAATGCATCAAGTTGCTGTTTTGTCAAATTGCCGGAAGGAGTCTGTAGTTGCTGTGGGTGTTCTATAGTGTAGCGCAGCGCTTTAAGTAATTCCTCTGGCTGCCCCAAAAGGAGGCAGAACTGATGCAAAAGGTCGTCTTCACTGGGAGAATAAATTCCATCAGCGATCGCTACCATCACCGCTGTACGTAAAAAATTTTCCGCTGCTGTTGTATTTTTACCCAACACCGCAGCTAATTCCTCTGGTTCAATTGGCTCTAATGTGTCAAACTTGATTTTCGGTGCCAATTCTTTGTCAGTGATATTAGCAATTAATTCTTTTTCTTGGGCATCAAAGTTACCATCTGCCCACGCAACTGTCAGTAATCCGCGCAGCCAAGCGGCAATTTGTTCGTTGCTATAAGGAGATTGGACAGCACCTTTCATAATACTCACGCTTTAAGCTACCTTACTTTTATATTAAGCCCTCAGGCTACAAGAACAAAGTCCCCCTACCGGGACTTTGAGTCTTTCAGTCCGCGTTCTAGTAGCGTGTCGTAGACAAGACGGACTTTGTTTTTGCTACGCAAGAAATCAATATCAGATGCATGACGAATCCCCCGCTCCCTATCCCCACAGAGATGAGTACATTGAAGGTGGGGACTTCCGCGACACGTTAAACTATAATTTTTCAATTGCTATCTTTGGAACGATAAGTCAGAGCTATCAAAGTTTTATTCAAGCGATCGCTCTCACACATCCTACTTTAAACAATTTTTGAGAATCTTTATATATAAACCTACCACGATTTCTTAACCAATTAAAACTCTCCGCCCCTCCGCCCTTACTTTGCGCTACTCTGCGTTTAAAAAAAAATATAATTACTCTCAGCCCTAGGCATATACTTGAGATTTTCCAAGCGAACGAGTATGATAAATAGCATTCTTAATGCTAAAATATCTCAAGTAAGTATTTGCTCAGTAGTCAAATACATATAATTAGACTCGGCTAAATTACAAGGAATTCAGGTATAGAGAATGTTTTATTTTGGCATTGAGCATGAAGTCGCTTTCCTCAACAACGAAGGAAAATTTGCTGATTTTTCGCGGACAAAATTCGCCGATTTTAATCAAATTGTTGAAAGATTACCCACATACCCCAGCGACTATCCCCAATTGCGTGTCGGGGATGCTGGTATTAAAGAAAAAAGATGGTATATTGAAGGGTTTGAAAGATTTAAAGATTCGGAAAATTTCATCGAATGCGTTCCTAAAGGTATCGAAATCAGAACAACGATAAATTCAACTATTCAAAACGCTATAAATGAATTATCGGAAAGTTTTCGCTTATTGTGTGAAGGTGCTAGTAGCTTCGGTTTTTCACCAGTTTTAGTCAGTTTTAATCCATACTATGCTGTTTTTGAGCCACAACCTCCATTAAATGATTATGAAATAAAAAGACGACAGGCTTCTCCTGAAAAACAAACAGCACACATTCCCATGTTGACTTATGGTCCTGACTTAAATATATCAGTTAGCGGGTTATCTACTGAAGGTGTAATTGATATTGGCAAAAAGTTAACTTATTACAGTCCTTACATCGTTCCGTTTAGTTATAGTTCTCCTTTTTATCAAGGTACTTTGTGGGATGGTTTATCGGTAAGGACATTTATTAGAACCGGAAAAAGACCAGCGGTGATGGTATTTGTAGAAAAACGCGAACAACTGATTGATAGCGTACCTTCATTAACCAAAATAGCACGCATCCCCGCAGAAGTTGGGAGAATTGAATTTAAGGCTTTTGATAGTTGTGATGATTGGAAAATTTATGCCGGTTTGCTGGCATTATTAAAGGGTTTGGTGTTAGATGAAACTCTGTTGGGTAGAGCAACTGTACCCGATGCGGAGAAACATCAAATATCCGCAAAAGAAGGTTTTGACAACGAAGATATTTTAGCGATCGCTCTTCAAGTTTTGCAAGCATCTGAAATTGCACTCTTAAACGATCCTGATGTTCAGTTGTTAGCACCACTAAAAGTTATGCTGCAAAAGCGCGAAACACCAGCTCATAAACTAATTCAGGTTTTTAACCGAGTCGGTTCCATAGAAGAAGCACTCTTGCAAAGTTATTTATCCACCAAAGTTTAAATTTAGTCTAGAAATGGCTTTTAGGAATTTCTAGAAACAATTCCGGAAAAATTGCATAATTTCAACTATTGACTTAGGGCAACTTCAGTATAAAATCTTCATGTTCTCACGATCCGAGAAGTTATGCGAATTTTTACCCACAGTCATCGCTGGTTAATCTTAATTTTATTTGTAATTGCACTTGTGGCTGCATGTAATCTAGTTCAACCAGCAAAACAACATAATGTAGTTATTTTCGTAGCGGATGGGTTGCGTCCGACTTCGATAAATTCTATGGATATGCCTACATTGAATGAAATTAGAGAACAGGGAGTAACATTTGTCAATAGTCACTCGTTATTTCCGACTTTCACCACTGCTAATGCGAGTGCGATCGCAACCGGACATTACCTTGGTGATACTGGTGACTTTAGCAATACTATCAAAGTTAGCACCCCAGTTAAAAGTGCCAAAAACAGTTTAGTACCTTTCCTCGAAAATAACGCCGTTCTCAGGGAAGTTAACAAACAGTTTGGGAAAAACTTTATCAACGAAGAAAGCCTACTCGCAACTGCGAGAAAAGCAGGTTTCAGCACTGCTGCCGTGGGGAAAATTGGACCCGTTTTAATTCAAGATGTCACCCATCAAAAGGGTGAACCAAGTATCATTTTTGATGATGCAACTGGCACACCTACAGGCATTGCCTTAAGTGAAGAAATTACCCCATTGTTAACCAAAGCTTTATTACCAACAGCGACTCCATCACGGGGAGCAAATGGTAAACCAGGTGATAGCAAAACAAACGGTACGAAAGTTGCCAATACAGAACAACAACAATATTTTGCTGATGTCACAACTAAAGTAATTTTACCATTATTTCAGCAACGGAAAAAACCTTTTGTCTTAGTTTACTGGTCGCGTGATCCCGATGGTACACAGCACAACCACGGTGATAGCCTTAACCAAATCGTTCCCGGTATCAACGGTCCGACAGTTCAAGCAGCACGTCAAAATGTTGATAATAATTTAGCGCAAATTCGTACTGCACTCACAGATTTGGGTTTAGAAGCGACAACAAATATATTTGTAACGGCTGACCACGGCTTCTCGACTATTAGTAAAGAAAGTAAAACCAGCTATGCGAAAACCCTTGCTTACTCAGATGTGCCAAAAGGGTTTTTACCACCTGGTTTTGTCGCGATTGATTTAGCGCATGACTTGAAGTTGTCTTTATTTGACCCAGACAATAAAAACGCGCTGATTAATCCCATCAAAGGAGAGTTTTCTAAAAATAGTTTAATTGGCAAAGACCCCAACAACCTAGATATAATTGTTGCAGGGAATGGCGGTTCTGATTTAATCTATTTAACTAATGTCAAAAATAACAAAGTTCTTGCCCAAAAAGTCGTAGATTTGCTCTTGAAACAAGATTATGTCAGCGGTTTATTTGTTGATGATACATTAGGTTCAATTCCCGGTACATTGCCTTTTAGTGCCATCAAATTGCGAGGAACAGCGCGAACTCCTCACCCGTCGATTGTAGTTAACTTTCGCTCATTTGATACAGGTTGTGGTAATCCGACAGCGTGTGGAGTGGAAATAGCGGATACAGCTTTGCAGCAGGGACAAGGAATGCACGGAAGCTTCAGCCGTGCCGATACTTACAACACAATGGCAGCTATTGGTCCAGATTTCAAGCAAAAATATCAAGACACAGCACCAACAAGTAATGCAGATGTAGCCCCAACTTTAGCAAAAGTGTTGAAGTTGAAGTTACCCGCTCAAGGTAAGCTAGTTGGTCGGGTGTTAACTGAAGCTTTAACTAACGGTGCCAATATTAAGTCTGGGTCTCAAACTTTAGAATCTCAAGTTGCTGCGAATGGTTTAAAGACAATTCTTAAATACCAAACAGTGGGAGGAACTCGTTATTTTGATACGGCTGGTTTTCCGGGTCGCACTCTTGGGTTGTAATTAGTATTTTGTAGTCAGGGCTTCAGCCCTCTAAATTATTGTTTCAGCCCTCACTACCTTCTCAAAAAAACAGGACTTACATAAATAAATGTAAGTCCTAATAAATTCTGATTTTGAGATGTATAGCTCAAAATAAATTACTAAAGCTGTGTAGTTCTACTACGGTTTTGCGCTACCAACTTTTGCTTCCACTTTCACGCTTTTTACACCCTTGACTTCTTTAACAGCGGGTTCAATTTTCTTGATATCCGCTTGAGATGGTACAGTTCCTGTAACGGTTACAACACCATCTTTGTCTTCAACTGCTAACTTGCTGCCGGGAATTTTTTCTGTTAGTTTACTGTTGACTAAGCTTTTGGTGTCGGTTCCACCTTTCATCGCGTCGCCATTTTTCATCGCGTCGCCATTTTTCATCGCGTCGCCACCTTTCATCGCGTCGCCACCTTTCATCGCGTCGCCACCTTTCATCGCGTCGCCACCTTTCATCGCGTCGCCACCTTTCATCGCGTCGCCAGTCGTCTGAGAAGCTTCTTTTGCTGGTGCGCCAGTTTCAGTCTCTGAACCAGTTTTAGTAGCTTGTTGACAGCCAATAGCACCGACTAACAAAACGCCGCTGACTAGAAATGGAATTAGCTTTTTCATTTTTATCTCCTAATTGAGCAGTTGAGGCGATTAATTGACTTATCTGAGATGTCGAGGAGCGAATCTTAAAAAAACAATTAAAAGTGAAATGGCATAAGTGCTGACTAAGGCACTTATATTGTCGAAATTGAACCTACAACAACTTCTAGATTCATTGTGTGAGGTTGTTTCTAGAAATGTGAATTCGACTTCGGTTGTGGCTACCCACGGCTAGGGTAACTATAACTATAAGGGTTGGCTGTCTGTCTATCAACTTGGCTTTAATTCAAGGGTAGACTTTGCCGTCCCACAGCGGTGATTTAAATGTTACCAGATTTGGGCGCAATTCGCACATCCGCGCTAAAAATTTAATATTGTATTCAAGTCGGCATCTCTAAAAAGCGGTGAGAAAGAATAAATATTTCCCCCCTGTCCTCCCTGCCCCCTTGACTCTAGGGACTAACAGGTGCCGAATTAACTGGTGTACTTGGCGGAATTTGTTCAATCGGAATCAGCGCTTCCATTACCGCTTTAGCAATCGGTGCAGCGACGGTGGAACCAAAGGCATTTTCTCCTTTTGGCTCATCCACTAATGCCAAAACTACATAACGAGGAGATTGCACCGGCAAAATACCGACGAAACTAGTGATTTTCGCATTGCTGAGGTAGCCACCGGCGCGACTGGCTACTTGAGCCGTACCAGTTTTACCAGCGATGCGATATCCAGGAATTTGTGATGCTTTGCCAGTTCCTTGAGAAACTACAGTTTCCATCATTTCGATCACTTTTTGGGTTGTGGCGGTGGAAAAAATTTGCCTTGGTGCTGGTAAATTAGGTGAATAATGCATATGTCCTTTGGTATCAACCAGCCCACGGACTACATGGGGTGTAACCAGTTTGCCACCATTTGCTAAAGCTCCGTGCATTTGTACCAATTGTAAAGGTGTTAAAGAAAAACCTTGACCAAAGGATGTAGTTGCGGCTTCAATTGGTGAGGCGGTAAATTCTTCTTGGCTTTTTAACTGACTACCTACTTCAAAAGGCAAATCTGTTTGAATACCTTGCCCTAACCCTAAACGCTCTAACCAGTTGTAGTAGACTGAAGGCTGCAATCGCTGAATGATTTGCACCATGCCAATGTTGCTAGAGTGTTGGAGAACCTGAGCGATGTTTATTCGCCCGTAACGTTTATTTTCAGCATTTTTGATAATTCGGTCAGCAACTTGAATAGAACCTGGGTCATTGAACGTATCATCTGGTTTAATGACGTTATTTTCGAGAGCGATCGCCACATTCAAAGGCTTGAAAGTCGATCCCGGTTCATAAAGATCCGCCACTGTCCAGTTTTTGAACAATGAAATATCAGCTTTTGAATATTCATTTGGATTATAAGTAGGTTGAGAAACCAGGGCAAGGAGCGAACCATCCCATGCATCCATAACAATTACCGCTCCGCGTTTTGCCCCAAACTTTTTCATCTGTTCTTTAAGAGCTAAACGAGCCGAGCGTTGTAAGCGACTATCAATCGTCAGTTGCAGACGTAAATCATCAAAATGCAAAAATCCTTCCGGAGCATGATCTGGCATTAGCGCACCATTACCTGCCCGACTCATTCGCACCGTTTGCCCAGAACGTTCTAACAACTTTTCTTGACTATATTCCACACCTGCCTGACCGCGACGGTCAAGATTAACATAGCCCACCACATCAGCAACCAAATCTTGTTGCGGGTATAGTCGGGAGTATTTTTGAATTAACTCCAAGCCATCTAAATGTAAAGAAGAAATGCGATCGGCAAGTTCTTCTGGCAAAGCAGAGGAAAGTAAAATACCGCTTTTTTTACTTTGAAAAATTTTCTCTAAATCAGCAGCGTCTTTATTTAATACTGGCGCGAGTTCATTTGCTATATTTGACCCAGACTTATTAAATAGCTTGGGATGAGCATAAACAGTATACACAGGACGGTCGAGGGCTAAAACATTATTAGTGCGATCTATCACTGGGCGACGGGGCATAAAAGGTCGCAAATTCACCATTTGCTGGTTTCGTGCCTTCTGCGTTAACTTTGGTCCTCTGACAATTTGCAGCTGATACAAGTTCACACCTAAACCCAGACCTGCCGCAACTAATATGCCCCACACTACAAACAAACGGGATTTTGTCTTGGGTGTTTGGTTTTGGGTGCTAGAAGCAATTTTTTCTATAGCTTGCACTGAAGCCTTTTGCTGCTTTTTGAATCCAGATGAAGGCAAATTTCTAAATTTTATTCTGCTTGGTGACTTTCGCATTCAGCTTGTCCTTTGCATGTTTGGAGCGTTGATGGTTGATAGTGGGCATTTCCCCTTTCCCATGAACCCCTCAACAAAATTCCCACTAACCACTAACTGACTTTAATATCCCAGCCCAGAGCCGCTTTGCTGCTGTGTTTGAGAATTTGGCATTGTTGTTGGCGATCGCAAAGCATCTTCAACAGAAGGCATTGAGTTGAGATTCTGAGATGCCGGATTGATGAAAATCGCCCTACCAGGAGTTGGTGCTACCAGCCCGGTTGATGGTTTTTCGCCTTCTTGAGCCATTTTGTTTTGCAGTACCTCGCTGGTTGTTGTCAACTGTCGGTCTTGACGTTGCAAGTTTTGCAGCTTGTGGTATGCCTGACTCCATAGTTCTTGAGAATAAACTGTCCAACCATAAACTACTAGGGTTGCTGCCACTAACAAAAATGCCACAATTGAGGAATTACGATGTATAGCGTGCAAGCGCAGTAACCATAAAGGTGGTGACTCAGAATTAGGCATTACCGGAACGCGCTCTTGATTTACCCTTGAACTTTTGGCTGGAGCCGAGGAGCCATTTTGCTTTGGTAATTGTTGTTTCCCCAATTGACCTGGTTTTGGCGTAACCGTTTGATTTGTGTTTGAACGCCGTTGTCTTCTAGAGGGCATTGGTGTGGAACCACTGCGCGACCCTGACTCCAAACGCGCAGAAGGCGATTTCCCTGAGGGCTGGGTAATACGCCAGAACCAATTACCCTTTGCTGCGACAGATGATTTGCGACCAATAGCCATAACTTTTGTCGGTTTGTAAATACTATATTTTCGGTTGCTTGTCTGTTGATTGTTAAAGTTTAAATTACATGGTAGAGCAATCAGCACACACAACACGGCTTTATTGAAACTTACCCAGTCTTACCTATGGCAGAATTGAGGTTCGTTTTTCTTGTTCTTGTGCGAACGACTTCCGTCAAAACGAGGGCTAAATACGGCATAACGATTTTTGGTATGATAGCGCGGATTGCTACCAAATTTGCTTTCTCTACCTTCAGTGATAACTTTCTCTTCTTCTTGAGTTAAGACAAACTAATCAAATTGCTCTAGAATACTTACGCTGAACCAAAAAAGAACAAAATATTTGGCATAAATCTGTAATAGGAAGCATTTAAAAAAAAGCAACAAATACGGTATGGTATTCAACAGGCGAAAAATAGTTCTTGCCATAATTGGTGAAAGAGGAGTTATGAAAATAAAAATCTTTGGTTTTGCTGCAATGTTAAGTCTGGCTGCTCTTCTGGGAGCTTGCGACAGCGGCGGTGGTGGTGGTACCAGCGAACCAGCTGCAACTACTTCCCCCGCAGCCGGTGAGCCTGCTGATGGTGGTGCTATGATGAGTCCTTCTGCTACTACTAGTCCCAGCGCTACTACTAGCCCTTCTGCTACTCCTAGCCCGACTAAGAGTCCTTAGATAATAGTCTTACTCGCATTCATCTCACAAAGCAGCTGATTGACAGCGCTCCTCACTACATCACACTTAGTTGAGTAAATTTAAGCGTGCTATCAATCTTCTGGTGGATTAAAAGCTTGGAGCGCCCTGAGAGGGCACTAAAATATTAGTAAGTACAACAAGAGGAGGACACTAGTAAAGACGGTCTTCGCCGCCACTAAGTGTCCGCCCGTGTTTTGTAGTAACCGATAAATTTGTGGTTCAAGATTAAACTGTAAGCCCAATAAATAAGTTGAGTCCAAGAAGTAAACTTACTTTTTCCGTAAAATTATTTACACTCTTTGTTTGGCATGGCTAAATGACTCAATGCTTGAAAGTGAGCCAGCGCGCAGAACAGGGGGTCTTCCCGATTTCCTCGACTGGCTCTCCCGCTGGGTGACAAAAAATTCATCATCACTGGCAATTGCTATTGTGCATTTTCTACAGTCTATTTATGGTACGAATTCAAGGGTGAAGAAGATGTAACGTATGCACAGACTGACATGCGTATTTAGGACTCACTCGCATCGTTACAAAGAATTGGGAATGGAAAGATGACCCGGTAATGAGGCTTGACTTTGCCATATTTTTATGATTGAAGATTTGTGGGTGGAATAAAGGCGCGATCGCCTGAAGACCAACAATGTCAAAGAATACGTAAAGATACTTATAACAAGAGAATTGATTTAGACAAAATTAAGAACAGGAATCCACACCCATACGTGAGAAGATTAGTTGAATGGAAGTATCAATACAAAATAGTGTTGTACATTACATAGAAAATACCCAGATGCGGAGAGTGAAAGCAAAAAAAGCGATAATATTTTTTGTGGTTAGCATCAGCACTAGTGTAGTGGTATGGTTAATTAGCGATTGGCGGGCATCAGGAATCGCATTACCAGAGCCAGACGATACACCCGAAGAGATATTGCGAACAGAGATAATTATAGAAGCGCGATCGCCTGTTGATGGCAAACCCTTAACTGCCAGCGAATATGCAGAACTGCTTACTCAACTCCAAACCAGTCCACCACCAAAACTGACTCCCAAAATTCGCGAACAAGTTTTCTTGCTTCGCATCCGTAAAGCATTATTTCAGATTTTTCCATTTTTAAACTTGTAACGCCAAATTTTTTTTAATCTCCATCACCCACCAGAAAATTCTCCCGCATCTCCTTCTGTGTTTATCTTTCTGTTCATCCCATCTTTTGAGAACAGACTCAGAATTAACTCTGAACTACTAAAAAGGTGACGACAAAATCTGCAAATAAATGTAAAGAATATATATAGATATTAAAAAAGTCTTACCAATCACCATATTTCACGTAGGTAGCTTCATGTCCATGACCACGATCGCTCCAGAACAGGTTAACCGCATCGTTTGGAACCAACATCACGACCCCTTTGAAATACTTGGTTCCCACCTCATCGAACAAAATGGTAAAAACGTCTGGGCTGTGCGAGCCTACCTACCAAATGCCAGTGCAGCTTGGGTAGTTCTTCCTTCTGAACGTAAGGAATACCCAATGGAAGCAGTACACGATCCCCACTTCTTTGAATGCACGATTGAAATCTCAGAACTAGCAAACTACCAGTTACGCATCAAAGAAGGAGAACACGAACGTGTCACCTACGATCCTTACGCCTTCCGTTCTCCAAACTTGACAGAATTCGATTTACACCTGTTTAGCGAGGGCAACCATCACCGCATTTACGAGAAAATGGGAGCGCACGCTGCGGAAATAGACGGCGTAAAAGGCGTTTATTTTGCAGTTTGGGCACCCAACGCCCGCAACGCTTCGGTATTGGGAGATTTCAACAACTGGGACGGACGCAAAAACCAAATGCGTAAAGGTGCCACCGGCGTTTGGGAATTATTTATCCCCGAACTTGGAGTAGGAGAGCATTACAAATATGAAATCAAAAATTTTGAAGGACATATTTACGAAAAATCTGACCCTTACGGCTTTCAACAAGAAGTCCGTCCCAAAACCGCATCGATTGTCACCGACTTAAATAGTTATAGCTGGGGTGACGAAGACTGGATGGAAAAACGTCGCCATATCGACCCCCTCAGCCAGCCGATTTCCGTTTACGAAGTGCATTTAGGCTCTTGGTTACACGCTTCGAGCTCCGAACCACCCAAGCTACCTAATGGTGAAATTCAGCCCGTAGTTACTGTTTCCGAACTGAATCCAGGGGCACGCTTTCTCACCTACCGAGAATTAGCAGAACGACTGATTCCCTACGTCAAAGAGTTGGGATACACCCATATTGAAATGCTACCAGTTGCCGAGCATCCTTTTGATGGCTCCTGGGGCTATCAAGTAACCGGATACTTTGCCCCCACCTCGCGTTTTGGTACACCGTCCGATTTCATGTATTTTGTTGATCAATGCCATGAAAACGGTATTGGCGTGATTGTCGATTGGGTTCCCGGTCACTTCCCCAAAGATGGACATGGTTTAGCCTTCTTTGATGGCTCTCACCTTTACGAACACGCTGACCCCCGCAAAGGCGAACACAAAGAATGGGGCACTCTTGTGTTCAACTACAACCGCAACGAAGTCCGGAATTTCTTAGTCGCAAATGCCCTCTTCTGGTTTGACAAATACCACATTGACGGAATTCGTGTTGATGCTGTTGCCTCGATGCTTTATCTTGACTATTGCCGCAAACCAGGTGAATGGGTGACAAACCAATACGGTGGTAGAGAAAACATAGAAGCAGCAGATTTTCTACGTCAGACAAATCACACTATTTTCAGCTATTTTCCCGGCATTGTCTCAATTGCCGAAGAATCTACCTCTTGGCCGATGGTATCTTGGCCCACCTACACAGGTGGACTGGGCTTTAATTTAAAGTGGAACATGGGTTGGATGCACGATATGCTGGACTACTTCAGCATGGACCCTTGGTTCCGTCAGTTCCATCAAAACAACATCACCTTTAGTATGTGGTATCACCACAGTGAAAACTTCATGTTGGCACTGTCACATGATGAAGTGGTGCATGGTAAGAGCAATATCATCGGCAAAATGCCCGGAGATAGATGGCAGAAACTCGCTAATGTGCGTTGTTTATTTAGCTATATGTTTGCTCACCCAGGCAAGAAAACCATGTTTATGAGCATGGAGTTTGGGCAGTGGAGTGAATGGAATGTTTGGAGTGATTTGGAATGGCAATTATTTCAGCATGAGCCACACCAACAGTTAAAACAGTTTTTCACCGATTTGAATCATCTTTATCGCTCAGAACCAGCTTTATATAACCAAGATTTTGCTCAAGCTGGGTTTGAGTGGATTGATTGTAGCGACAACCGTCATAGCGTGGTTTTCTTTATCCGTCGCGACAAAGATAGTGATGATTTCATTATTGCGGTTTGCAACTTTACACCGCAACCGCATTCTCATTACCGCATCGGTGTACCGGAACCGGGATTTTATACTGAGTTGTTTAATAGTGATGCCCGTCAATATGGTGGCAGCAATATGGGCAATTTAGGTGGTAAGTGGACAGATAATTGGTCGTTGCACAATCGTCCTTATTCGCTGGATTTGTGTTTGCCACCTTTGGGAGTATTGTTTCTCAAGTTGGATAGAAAGAAGACAGCAGAAGTGATGGAATCTTAAGTTTATAGGGTGGGACTATGCCCACCCTATAAACTAGCTATTAAGTACAGCTTTGCGTAAAATAGTATTTTTGTTAAACGCAGAGGAACAAAGGAGTCAGCGCAGAGGGACGCAGACTATTTCCTAAACAAGAGGATCTAAATATGGTTAAGATAGTTATAGAGTACATCTTAAGAAGCTAAAACCCTATACATTAATGTACAATAAGGTTGAAGTGCAGACATTAACCTGATGTACAAACCGCACGAATTTGCTAAAAAACTTGGGGTAACAGTAAAAACATTACAGAGATGGGATACTTCAGGAAAGCTGCCAGCAAAAAGGACTGTTTCTAATTATCGCTATTATACTGATGACGATTTAAGAATAGCCAAGGGATTGCAACCATTAGAAGCAAAAAAGAAAGTAATTATTTATTGCCGCGTTTCATCGAATAATCAAAAACCTGAATTATTAAATCAAGTAAAGGCTATGGAGATTTTTTGTAGCTCCAAGGGACTTGCAATTGATGAAACTATAAAAGAAATTGGCGGTGGGCTAAACTTTAAAAGAAAAAAATTCTTAGTGCTTGTTTCTTCCATTCTTAAGGGAGAAGTTAAAACTTTAGTCGTGGCTCATAAAGACAGACTCTGTAGATTTGCATTTGAGTTTGTAGAAGAATTAGCCACAAGTTATGGATGCGAGATTATTGTTGCTAATCAAGAATCTTTATCTCCCCAGCAAGAGTTAGTAGAAGATTTAA
>NZ_JAOWRF010000254.1 GCF_025753815.1 Plectonema radiosum NIES-515
CCCCACTCCCTACTCCCCACACCCTACTCCCTACTCCCCACACCCTACTCCCTACTCCCCACACCCTACTCCCCCCACCCTACTCCCCACACCCTACTCCCCACACCCTACTCCCCACACCCTACTCCCCACACCCTACTCCCTACTCCCTACTCCCTACTCCCCACTCCCTACTCCCCACTCCCTACTCCCTACTCCCTACTCCCTACTCCCTACTCCCTACTCCCTACTCCCTACTCCCCACTCCCTACTCCCTACTCCCAACTCCCAACTCCCAACTCCCTAATAAAAACAATGCATAAGAATCTACCAGTTATTTATCTCTCAATTTTTATTGTGTTGCTTGGCTTCGCAGTCGTGAGCATTTTTAAAGAAGTGTTCAAAAGTCGCAGAATGGAAAGCTCAATGTCACGCTTGCGGAAAAAACTGAGTACATCCAAGGGTACGACTCAAGAATATTATGAGTTAGGGAGTATTTATTCGGAAAAGAAAGTGTTTTCTCAAGCGATCGCACTTTTTCAAAAAGCCCTCAAAGCTGCCGAAGAAGAAGGCGAAGAAAATACCGCCCCGATTTATAATGGACTGGGGTATACTTACTTCGCACAAGAACAGTATGATTTAGCGATTCGTCAATACAAAGAAGCGCTTAAATCTAAACCTGAGTATGTAACAGCCCTAAATAATCTCGCTCATGCCTACGAGAAAAAGAATTTAACTGCTCAAGCTCTAGAAATGTACGAAGAAGCACTGAAAATTGACGCAAATAATGCTACGGCAAAACGTCGCGCTCAATCTTTGCGACGCCTAGTTTCTGCGTAATCAACTTTCCTTGCATTTGCCCAATCTCCTGCCAGAGAATAAATTCTCTGGCTAATAGCGCTCATTCCACGCTTTGTGGACTTTATATCGCTTCATAGTCCTATGTGCGAGGAATGAGGGCTATAAGAAAAGCCATTTTAATCGCAGGCAGGTGGCGTCATGCAAGATATAATTTAACCCAAGTTGCAGAATTGATAAATTTGCCATCTTATTAAGATTTATATAACTTTGACAACACAAATGTTGTTAAAATATGAAGCTCAACTCCAATCAGTAACCAGGTTTGAGCGATCGCCATTTGTGTAAAGTCCTGTGAGCGTCTATTCCCTAAGAACTCTCAAATGTTGCAGAATCAGAAACGATTTAACAATCAAGCACTTATTGTCGGTTTAAATTAAAGGGAGAACACAGTCATGAAATTGGCTTATTGGATGTATGCTGGTCCGGCTCACATAGGCACACTGCGGGTTGCCAGTTCTTTTAAAAACGTTCATGCGATCATGCACGCTCCACTCGGTGATGACTATTTTAACGTTATGCGTTCCATGCTAGAGCGCGAGCGGAACTTCACCCCGGTGACAACCAGCGTCGTAGATCGCAACGTTTTAGCACGGGGTTCTCAAGAAAAAGTGGTAGATAACATCACCCGCAAAGACGCTGAGGAACACCCCGATTTGATTGTGTTAACTCCTACCTGCACCTCTAGTATTCTCCAAGAAGATTTGCACAACTTTGTGGAGCGATCGCAGTTAGAAGCTTCATGTGACGTCATGCTAGCGGATGTAAACCACTACCGCTTCAACGAACTGCAAGCTGCCGATCGCACTTTGCAACAAATCGTTCAATACTATATTGAGAAAGCTCGTAAAAAAGGCGAACTTCCAGAAGGTAAAAGCGAAAAACCCTCAGTTAACATCATCGGTTCTTCTACCCTTGGTTTCCACAACCACCACGACTGCACCGAACTCAAGCGGTTGATGGCTGACTTGGGAATCGAGGTAAATACCGTCATTCCCGAAGGCGCTTCGGTGTACGATATTAAGAAGATGCCCCGTGCCTGGTTTAACCTCGCACCTTACCGCGAACTCGGTTTAATGGCGACTAGTTACCTCGAAGCCGAATTCGGCATACCTTGCGTAGATATTACGCCAATGGGTGTAGTAGAAACTGCGCGTTGTATCCGGAAAATTCAGCAGGTGATAAATGCTCAAGGCGCTGAGGTTGATTACGAAGAGTTCATCAACGAACAAACTTTGTATGTATCCCAGGCTGCATGGTTCTCCCGTTCCATTGACTGCCAGAACTTGACAGGTAAAAAAGCAGTCGTGTTTGGCGATAATACCCACGCTGCGGCGATGACCAAGATTTTGGCACGGGAGATGGGAATTCATGTAGTATGGGCGGGAACCTACTGCAAATACGATGCTGACTGGTTCCGCGAACAGGTAAGCGAGTATTGCGATGAAGTGCTGATTACTGAAGATCATGGTGCAATTGGAGATGCGATCGCTCGTGTTGAACCCTCAGCAATTTTCGGCACCCAAATGGAACGTCACGTAGGTAAGCGCTTAGACATCCCCTGCGGTGTCATTGCTGCACCGATCCACATTCAGAACTTCCCCCTTGGTTACAAGCCATTCATGGGCTACGAAGGTACAAATCAGATTGCAGATTTGGTCTATAATTCGTTTACTTTGGGAATGGAAGATCACCTATTAGAAATCTTCGGTGGACACGACACCAAAGAAGTGATTACCAAAGGAATTTCTGCGGGTTCTGACTTGAACTGGACAAAAGATGGGTTGGCAGAATTGAACAAGATTCCTGGATTTGTGCGGGGTAAAGTCAAGCGAAATACCGAGAAATTTGCACGCGATCGCGGATTTAAAGATATCAACGTCGAAGTACTATACGCTGCAAAAGAATCCGTCGGAGCGTAGATAGTTGCCGCTAAATTAGAAACACTCACTTTTTTGCGTTGCTGAATTCAAATATGAAACTCAAAAACCAAGGCTCTTAAACCCTTACTCTAGTGCGACTGGAGCGAACGGACACGTTGCTCACTCCTCCAAAAGCGCACTTCATTTGTCCTCCTAGAAGTGAAACAAATTCATATCCTTTCTTCAGCAACGCCCACTTTTTCTTGACTCACAGATATAATACCGTTTCACCCTCATGTGTGCTCCAAATTATTCTCTTTTCCCCAGGAATAAGTGCCCCAAGCATTGCTGCGGTCTATTTGGATCAACCTGAAAGTAAAACGGTATTATAGCTGAAGTGAACCCTATTGGGATAATGTTATGAGGTGCGGAGTTAGGAATCGTAGAAACACTCATCTTTTACTTTCGTACAGACAGGAACCGGAGCGTCTCTACAACTCCTAACTTTATTCCTAACTCCTCACTTGCAACTTTTAAATATCTTCAGGCAAAATCCATTTTGGAGGTTCTGTCATTTTTTTGAGTCGTGCAGCTTCCGCTATCTCCAACATTTTATCTAAAGATGTATCTTCGATAAATTGTGACGTCGCTTCTTTAAACTCTAAATTAGGGCATTTATCACCCAAAACGCACCCGTTAACACAGGCTTCAGCGCAATTAATCTTTTGCTCCACAGTCAACTCCTTTATCTCAAAATTATGAGTTATGAGTTAGAGTTTTTACTCTCTGCTCCTAACCCTCCAGATAAATTTTACCTTGTCAATTCGCCACCTCCAATGCCTAAATGCCTATATGGTATATCTAACCCAAATAGCGATCGCACTCTTGCTACCCTAGGCAATAGATAATGTATCTTAGTTGAAAAAGCGCTCATGTCGGAATTTGCTACAATTGGCACCATCGCAGCGATCGCTACTGCTGTTGTTCCGCAACAGGGTAGTGTCGGAATTGTGCGCTTATCTGGTAATAAAGCTTTGCAAATTGCCCAAACTCTTTTTCATGCACCTGGGCATCAAGTTTGGGAATCTCACCGCATTCTCTACGGTTACATTCGTCATCCGCTTTCCGCAACACTGGTGGATGAAGCACTCTTGCTGATAATGAAAGCACCCCGTTCTTATACGCGTGAAGATGTGGTAGAATTTCATTGCCACGGGGGAATTATCGCTGTGCAGCAAGTGTTGCAACTGTGTTTGGAAAATGGCGCCTTCCTCGCTCAACCCGGAGAATTTACCCTCCGCGCCTTTTTGAATGGGCGACTAGATTTAACTCAAGCTGAGAGTATTGCTGATTTAGTCGGTGCAAAATCGCCCCAAGCAGCACTTGCAGCATTAGCTGGTTTGCAGGGGAAATTAGCTCATCCCATCCGGCAGTTACGCGCTAACTGCTTGGATATATTAGCGGAAATCGAAGCTCGCATCGACTTTGAGGAAGACTTACCTCCGCTGGATGATAAAGTAATCATATCAGAAATTGAGAAAATTACCGCAGAAATAATTAAGGTATTAGCAACATCAGATAAAGGCGAACTCTTACGCACAGGTTTAAAAGTGGCGATTGTCGGGCGTCCGAACGTGGGAAAATCGAGCTTGTTGAATGCATGGAGCCAAAGCGATCGCGCTATTGTTACCGATTTACCCGGAACCACCCGTGATGTAGTTGAATCGCAGCTAGTTGTTGGTGGAATACCCGTGCAAGTGCTGGATACAGCAGGAATTCGCGATACCATTGACCAAGTAGAGAAGATTGGCGTCGAGCGATCGCGTCGTGCCGCAAGTGCAGCCGATTTAGTATTGCTTACTATCGATGCTTCCGCAGGTTGGACTCAAAGCGATGCAGAAATTTACTTGCAAGTACAACATCGTCCTTTAATTTTGGTTCTCAATAAAATCGACCTTGTAGAAACGCAGCATATTGCATCTATTGATTATCCGAAAAATATAAGTCAAGTTGTTCAAACCGCAGCGGCTAATAATCAAGGAATTGAGGCTTTAGAAAAAGCTATTTTAGAGATAGTTCAAACCGGAAAAGTCCAAGCGGCTGATATGGATTTAGCAATAAATCAAAGACAAGCAGCCGCGTTAACAAAAGCTAAAATATCATTAGAACAAGTGCAAGGGACAATTGCCCAACAATTACCATTCGATTTTTGGACAATTGACTTGAGAAGTGCAATTTATGCATTAGGAGAAATCACAGGTGAGGAAGTTACAGAATCAGTTCTCGACCGGATTTTTCAGAAGTTTTGCATTGGCAAGTAGTGACGACTTCAGTCGGACTCCGAGTATAATAAGAGGACTTCAGTCCTCACTACGGTATAATAAGAGAACGACTAAAGTCGTCACTACGAATACCATTTTAACTCAATGTCTTTTCTTAATCAAATTAGCAATGCTAACGTCTTAATTGTCGGAGCTAGCCAAGGCATTGGTTTAGGTTTTGTACAAAAATTCCTGCAAGATGACAGAATAGCCAAAATCTACGCAACCTATAGAGAATCTGCTGATGAATTAATCACTATTGAAAGCGAAAACGCTGAAAAACTAACTTGTTTGCAAATAGATATTACCGACGAATTGCAAATTAGCGAAGCTGCTCAAAAAATCCGCGCAGAAGTTAATAAACTCAACTTTGCGATCAATTGTGTTGGGTTACTCCATGATGAAAGTTTGCAACCAGAAAAAAGCTTAAGACAAATAAATTCAGATAATTTGCTGCGCTACTTCCAAGTTAATAGTATTGCATCTGTGCTACTTGCTAAACATTTATTACCGCTATTTCGTCATCAAGAACGCAGCATTTTTGCGAGTATTTCTGCTAAAGTTGGTAGTATTGGCGATAATCAACTTGGTGGATGGTATGGCTACCGTGCATCCAAAGCCGCACTCAATATGTTTATGCGAACAGTGGCAATTGAGTATGGTAGAAACAGCCCGAAAACTATAGTTGTGACATTACACCCAGGTACAACCAATACACAGCTTTCTCGTCCATTTCAGAGCAATGTACCAGCGGAAAAATTATTTACAGTCGAGCGAACTGTTAGTCAATTACTAGCAGTTATCGAACAGCTTCAACAAGAAGATAGCGGGCAGTTTTTTTCTTGGGATGGTAGCCGATTACCTTGGTAAAATGAGGGAATTAAGTAGTTATATTATGTCCGTTTAATTAACAGTAATAAAAATCTGCCATCGTGAGACGTTCCGCACCGAACGTCTCTACATTGTAAGGAATAAACTTGACATGATATTACTATTTAATAATAAGGCTCAAACCGCTCATAGGAATCTGGACAAAGCTGCCCAAGAGTAGCCATTGCTAGACAACTACGTTTGTAATTTTAGTCCAAAGTCCTAAAACTACAGGGATAAACGGCAATCCCACTATCCCATCCATAAAGTTTGGGATTACTTTACGAGCTATATTCATGCTTCCATTGGTATCAGCATTTATGATTCTGCCAATGTTCGTTTTATATAAACCGCGCTTAACACGTTTGCCACTGAAGACTCGTTTGATATCAGAGTTGGTGTTGAAAGTTGGTAGTTTATCATCATCCAAAGCACTAGCTTTGGATGTGTAGCTTTCTTCAGTCAAAGTCACTTCAATACCTGCCAATTGTGCTTTGTAGGTTAAAAGATTAATCAGCTTGGTATGAGGAATCTTGGTAAAATCTTGATTGTTCTTTCTACCAATGTTTATATCTTGCTTCCAACCTTGATTGTTACCAATGATTAAATGACCGATATCATTTAACTGACACCAATCAATGACTCTGCGGGTACTAGTATGAAGATAGTTATCAATCCTTCTATCGCGCTTACTGTTGAGTGCTTTAATTTGCTTACTCGCTTCAATTGATTGCGCTAAGGCTACTCGTTTATTGAAAAATTGGTTAATACTTTTCAAAGGTCTACCATTAATCAAAAACGGTCTGATACCGGGATGATTGGATGTTATAGCCATTAAATTGTTTAAACCAAGGTCTACACCAGCAACGTATTGACTATCTGATTTCGGTGCATCATTGATTGTATAGACAACTTCAATAACGTAATGGTCAAGCTTTGGAACAATTCTTACTTGGTCTACATTTGTAGCTTGAGTAGGAAACTCAATATTGGTTTGAGATAGCTTGATCGTGCCTTTATTTAAAGCTGGTTTTGATATTGCATCTATTGGATAAATGACGACATTTCTACCGCGTTCTTTGTGTTTATATCCTGGCATTTTAGGCTTGCCAAGGTATTTTTCAGAATGCTTTGACCAATCTTTAAGAGCAGTTAACCATCCTTTCCAAGCGTCCGTTACTCTTCTAACTATTTGTTTACTTACTTTAGTTGGCAAATAGCGATAGGCTTCTAAATTTTTGGTTTGATGATAGATATCAATTGAGTTGTAATACTTTTTGGTTTCAAAGAAGTATTGACGTTGAACGTAATTAGCTGAGTTATAAAGATGCTTGGATTGTAACGCTAAATAATCGCACTCTTTCCAAAATTGGTGCTGTCTGCTGATTATGTGTTTTTCTACTAGTTGCATTTCCTCGAATAAAATTTGTTAATATGCATGATAACAAGCATAAAAAATCGTGTCAATGCCATTTGAAAAAAATAATCCTCATCGATATACAAGAAAGCTCAAACGACCTCTGGGTAAGATGATTGGGTTCAGAGGCTATGAAGGTCAAAGTGAACAATTAAAAACCGTCCCTAATTGGCAAGAACGGCTAAGAGAATTTGTTGATCAACTGATCTCAGACCTACCCAAAAATGAGTAGTAATGGGTAGAGGTGGGTAGGAATTAAGTTACAGTTCTCAACCCTTTCTCCCCCTGCTCCCTGCCCCCTGCCTTAACGATAACGATAATTATTTACGCCGACCTACTTATGTCTGCTGGTTAGAGCATTGGGTATTTAAAAGTATCATAGGCTACAAAATCTTTGGCGATCGCTCTTTGAGAAAAACTTTTTGGTTTACTGATACCCAAAGCCACACAAACAATAACGCAAGCGCTAGCCGTGGAAAGTGAGGGCTTACCTTCTGCAAACCCTAGTTAAAGGTTTTTTCTATGCTACAACATTAACTTTGGTTTGGCTTAAAACCATTGCCACCAGCACAAGAGTTGCGCCAATCAGACCGCTTATTCCTAACTTCTGTCCAAGGAGCAAAAACGAGAAGATCGTTGCGAAAACTGGCTCAAGAGTGTAGAAGATCGCTGCATCAAAAGCCGAAACCGAAACTTGAGCAATCGCTTGCAACCAAGTACTCCCAGCAGTAGCAATCACACCCAGGTAGATGATGGCAGGGAGGTTGTCATGTATTACCCCAAGCTGCCCAACTAGTTCCGGACCTACCCAAAGCGCACCCAGCACCGTTACGACCCATAGCTGAATTGCCGTTAGTGCTTGAGATGGGTGGTGTCGCGTAGCAGACTCTAGTACCAGCAGGTAGATTGAGTAGACGAAGGCATCGCAGAACATTAACAGATCACCGATAACTAAGGCTCCACTTTCCCAAGACATTACCCCAATACCACTCAAAGCAAGGAAGGCAGCAAGGAAATTCTTAGGTCGTAAGCGCTGACCGAGGAGCAACCCCAGTAGTGGCACTAAAATTGTGTTCAGGCTAGAAATAAATGCTGCTCGGTTGGCATGTATGGTTTGTAGCGCAATTGCTTGGGTAGCAAAGCTGCTAAAGAGTAGAAGTCCTAATAGCAAGCCATCCTTTAAGAGTTTAGCGTTTATATTGCGTAACTGAGGTATAAAAATTACAGATGCCACCGCAAACCGGACAGCAATTAATGCAGCCGGCGATATGCCATTGACAACATATTCGACCAAGGGGAAGGTCGTGCCCCAGATTAGAGTGATAACAACCAGCAGTATTAAGCCCTGAATATGCGAAGCTTTTTGCACTGTTTGATCGTGTTTTTACTTAAAAATTAATCTTTTCTAAGTTTAACAGAAGTTTACAAACAGAATTTTGTATCTTTAAAATAAAGTCGTAAAGTTTCAGAGTCGTGAAAGTTTTGAAGTAGCGTACTTATGGTTTGCGTGAGAAAATAAATATATCTTTGTTTTGCAGAAATTGACCCATAAATTAAACTCCTGGGCTAACTATCAAAAAATTGCAGATGGTGATCTAAGCCGCTAAACGAAGAATTTGGTCTAACAAAGAGTGAGCGTGACGGCAAGTCCGCTTCAGGAGGGGACTTTTGGGAAAGCACCCGACAAGCGATCGGAAAATGAAGTTTAAAGAAAAATAAAATAGTCCACTTATCAGGGATATCGATATGTTAAGCAAAGGTCAACAGCCAAACCAGGTGAAAGATGCGCTGCGAAAGCAGGGGTTTTGCATGGTGAAGGGTGATGAGTTAGGTCTCGATCCATCTGTGCGCACTCACGAAGCTGAATTCGCCAGCGAGTGGAGCAATCTTGGGTCTGATGACTATCTCAAAAATTCCGCGAAGTTTCGTAAACGACGATACGGGAGGTTTTGCTATATACCCAGCGAGCGTAGTATACGCCAGCTAGCGCATCAACCCTACTATCAGTCGAGTAGCGCGAATTACTACGCAGGAGGCATTCACCGAGTTGTTGCGCCGCTGACAGACACTAGTGTCAAAAACCCACTGCTCGCTGAACTGATTAGATTTGATTTCGATCGCTTTCCAGTTAATGCAGAAGTTTTCCATGATACCTGGGAGGTGGCATGTCATCAGTTTCAAATCATCTCCCGACCTGGCGAACTAGGGGAGCCTACCCCCGAGGGGATTCACCGGGATGAAATTGATTTTGGTGCCATTCATCTTCTATCGAGGAGCAATGTTAACGGGGGTCAAACTCAAATCTATGACCTAGAGCGAACACTTGTCACCGATTTCCTCCTCGAATCGCCGATGGACAGCATGTTTTGGAACGATCGCCAAATACTGCACGCAGTCAAATCATTTACCCCCTTTGACCCCAAACAACTAGCAATTCGTGATATTCTGGCCCTAGGTTATAAACGTGATCCTGCGCTTCGGGATGCATTTTGATCGACAATCCTAACAGTCAAGGTAGACTACGCAGATTAAGGGACTTCCAGAAAATAAAATGATGAAAGTAGTGTGTCGTATATTCGCTGAAAAAAGTGTATATTTGCCACCAGAACAATAAAAAGCGCGGTTTTCGGTAGGGAAGACGTAAATAAACCGTGAAGAACATGAAGATTCTTTGCGGTTTATTTGCAGCTATGAAAAACTTATTTTTAGCTAAATCGGCTTTTTAACCTCACAGTTCGTTAGCCCATATGCTTTTTTCACAAACTTATCATCAAATGTGTAAAATTCTGAATAATGCTGGCTATGGGCTAAATGAAAAGCATCCGCAAAATCTAAACCAGTCTCATGCCATTGTAAAACTTGAGCAATTAAGGTTTCATTGGCAAGATGAACATTTGGCAACCCAAAAAGCCTTTTTAAAGCTTCACAAATTTCGGTTGGTTTAAACTTGTATGCAAATCGCAGCACCCATTCAGTTTCCAGGATTACAGTATCTGGGATAAAAACATCGTATGTCTTGAAAATTTCTCTACTCTTTTGGAACTGTAATTCGTCATCTTGGGTTAACAGTCGTACAACAATATTAGTGTCAACCGCAACCATGCCATGATTCCTCTATTCCTTTGCGTATCGCATTATCCATATCCTCAATACTTTGCGGTTTCCCTTGATATTTTAAGCAACCAGCGACATCATCCAATGTGGTTTCTGGAAAAGGTTTTTTAGGTTTGAGAAGAATACCATCACCCATATCAATAGCGATGAGTTCTTGACCGACTTCCCAATGATGCGCTTCCCGCAAAGACTTGGGAATAATAACTTGTCCTTCACTGGATAATTTTGTGATTTCCACGAGTTCACAAAGCCAAAAAAGTAAGAATGATGTCAAAATTATATCATTGATAAAAAGTTGAGTTGTTACAAAATCATCTTCTCTAAGGCTGTTTGCAAATCTCCCTTCAAATCATCAACTGCTTGTCTGGCACTAACGCGATTTTTCTGATAACTTGAAAAACGTTCTGTAAGGGAAATTGGTTCACTTATTGTTACCCGCGTTTTTCGCCAACCTAAGCGAGGTCGTGCTGGGTTTTTATCTCCTTTAATGCGGGAAATTAAATCAAACAAAATTAATGATGTTTCGGCAAATCTTTCAAAAGTAGGCTTTTCTTTGATATAGTTTGCTGTAACCGCGACAAAACTCTCTGCTAAACGCATATGTAGCATCCGCAGAGATGCTTCTTCGGCAATCCAATCTGCCAAGCCGCGATGTAAAGGGGATAAACTATTTAAAGAAGGCAAATCTGCGCGATAAATATCTTCCCAACCGGCTGATTCGATCCGGCGACATCGTTCAATTACAGTTCCTTCGCTTTCTAGATGAAAATATTGCTCTGCTGCTTGTAAGCCTTTATTTAGTATTGCTTGAAGTCGAGTATCAATGTCTTGGTTAGGGTTAGTAGTTGGTGTTTGGTGGTAAAAGCGATCGCTAAATTGTTCCATCTGGGAAAGCACATGTTCACCAAGCCGCAAAATTCGCTCTAAAAATAACTTTTCTCTCTCAATTGATTCACCAATTGGTTGTACCGACAAACCGCTATCAGCTTCTAACTTACTCAAAAGCAAATTCAATTTTTTCCAACTTGGATTAATGTAAAAATATTGAATAGCGATCGGCACAATCAAAACTTCCTCAGAACGATTAGCTTTTGCCAAATCTTCTGCACACCAAAAGCCTAACTGAGCAACTCCAGGTTCTAAAGGACTGACAATTTCACTATGTCCATTAGTGCCTCCTTCTGGCGCTACACTAATAGGAAACTTGCCATTAGCAAACAACTCCCGTGCGTTTCGCAAACCAACTCTATCGAGTCGCTTACCTCGATAAATCGATAAACCTCCTAAGCCAGACAACATCCAACCCAGCCATTTACCAGCCCATAAAGTCATTCCCCGGTCATAAAGAAAGTAAGAATGAGCGGGGTATTGTAATGAAATATTCTGTTGACGCGCTACTTTTGGTACAGCCTTGGAAAGTAAATACATCATCGAGAGAGGATCGTCAACTTCAGAGTGACGAAATGCCATTAAAAAGCGAATTTTACCGTTTTGAAATTGTTGGTAGAGATTAACTAAGGTCTCTACATTTACAGTTTCAATTTGCGCGATACCCGCAGGTAGCCACGGTCGAAGCCGAAAGCGTCGCAACACTGGCAAAAGCGCTTTGACAACATAGTATACAAGCAAATTAAAGTGCTGTGGGATAAATTCTAGACGTGGTTGAGCGCGGTCAATCGGATGCGGCAAGGTGACTCTCCAGGTTGTGTTGCTTCAATATGGGGTTTCACAAAGGATGACAAATGTGGCACAAGCGTTCGTTTACTAGATCCGCAACCACCCACAACTATCTCAGATGTACACGAAGTGCGTAGGAGTGTTCACCTTTATGTGTCCCGTTCGCGTAGCGTCTCCGACAGGAGAAGGGAAGGAGAAGGCTGTCCACATTTGTCCGGATCTAGTCCAAGGGAATCTCTAACTTAGCGAAAAATTAGCCTTACGCTTTACCCTCTAATCTCGACTTTATCCAAAATTAAGAGGATGTTTTAAAAGTTTTGGGCGAATAGAATTCGCTACTACACAACCCAAGTCCACCTCCGTGGACTAAGAGAAAATCAAGGGTTTTAACCCACGAAGGTGGGTTTTGTTTGTATAGCCGCGACTTCTAGTCGCCAGGGCTGGTATGAATTGAGACTTTACAAACATCCTCTAAGAGTAGTGACTTTGTTTATTCGGCAAAAACCCTAGCTATAAGTGCAAATATTTTTTCGGTGTCACTGATTCTCAATCAAGTCTAAAAAATAAAATTATCGTCCTACAAGGGTTTCAGGGTCAGCTTTTGGATTTTGTAAAAATGAAGAAAGTCAAGCTAATATCATGTCCAAAAATTAACACTAATAAAAATATTGCAACCGTCCTAGAGACGTTCGGTCAGGAAGGTCTCTAGAGTATGTGTGATTTGCGCTCCCATGATATAATGGCGAAATTTTGCAGTATAATTCTCCTTCTTTACTTGATTTTTAACATCTATCGAGAGAAATATCTTGTCTATTGTAAAAATTACCCAAATATAGTAAATATAAGACTTAAGCTAGATGACACTCTTTGTTCAGCGTGTGAAGTGCGGCATAAGTTAAGCGAGTATTGACTGTTGACTATCAACTGTTAACACTCAACAGCCACCACTTATATAAATGGAAATAAATAACCCCAAAAAATACAAACCAACTAAAAAAGTCATGATGTTTTACACAAATACTTGGCAGAGAATATTAATCGTTATAGGAATGGCAATTTCTACTTCTTCGATTTATCCCTGTAATGTTCAGGCTCAATCTTTGGGTGAAAAAGGCAATATATTAATAGCTCAGAATTTAGGGGGAATAGTACGAAAAATACCCCTCGAAGAAGTACCACTGACAACAATGTCTGCTGCAAAAACAGTGACAAATGCTCAATTTAACCAAGCCCGAATTGAACTGAAGTCAGATGGTTCTTTAATATATATTATGAGAGGAAAAAACCAACAAGGCTTTCAAGTTGAAGCACAAGTTACTCCCAGTGGCACTATTATTCAAGTTGATGAGCAAATAGACACCAGTGCAGTTCCGGAAATTGCTGTGAAAGCTTTCAAACGATGGGCACCAAATGACCAAATTATCAGCATTTGGCGGAGTACCCGTCTTGGGGAATTGTACTATCAATTTGTGATTCAGGATTTTTGGTTAGAAGTTGCTACTGATGGGAATAAAGTTATGATTTACCGAAAAAAAGTTAATATCACTTAAAGGATGCTGAAAAAGCCATGCCATTTTGAATTTGGTGTTTTAGAATTTAGATTGGTTAACTCCCAAATCTAAATTCTAAAACAAGATTAATTATTTGGACAAATGAACATATTAATTATTTTTGCTGAAGTCGCCATTGTCATCTTTATTTTTTTATTATTAACATGGTTGGTAGGCAATTTATCTAAGCTATTGATTAAAGTTTCAATACTGAAGCTCGACAATAGAAGGCTCAAAATCCTGCGTCGGAACATCACAGGGTTTTTGTTAATTAGTTGCTTAATATTGTGCATTTTGATTGTCGGTGCTAATGGTTTTCTACTCTATCAAGGTGAAAACCTGCAAAAATATACATTAAACCTGATTAACCGTATCCCATCAGGATTTTGGATAACACTAGGAATTGGTATTGCTCAGAGCATTGGCATTTTGATTGTAGCGGCGATCGCGCTGAAATTTATCAACTATTGGCTGAAGGTAGCTAGCACTTACGCCAAGAACTTAGAAACAAACACCGCCGATGATGAAAGCATTGATGCTTTTTTTAGCGCCCTAAATCAAAGAATCAGAGGTGGAACTTGGCTGTGGGCGATCATTTGCTGTACCCAGTTTCTCAAATTACCAGCAGTAGTTTCAGAATATCTCTACATCGCACTGCGAATCTATCTAATCATTGCTGTCGGATTGCTCATACTCAAAGCAGTGGCGGCAATAGTTGATACTCTAGATGCTATGAGCGTCAGATATTCCAACCCTAATAACCTGTTGAGATTCTACGATCGCCTCCAACACCTGATACCTTTTTTAAAGCAGTGTCTGGAATTAGTGATCTACGTCTGCATGGCAACATTGGTAGTTCAGCAGGTGCAGCTAATAAGCAATGTAGCCGCTTTGGGTCTGCGAATTATCAAGATCATCGCCATCATCTTTATGAGTCGTGTGTTGTTTCAGGTCATCTACTTACTTCTTGAAGAGGTGTTATTCAAAGAGCAGAATTTGACTGAGGCGCAAAGAAGTAGACGTTTAACACTCATTCCTCTGTTTCGGAGTTTATTACAATATTTAGTTTACTTCACTGTTGTGATTTCCATTCTCTATACCCTCGACATTAATCCCACTCCTATATTGGCTGGTGCGGGTATTGTTGGGATAGCAGTGGGTTTAGGGGCACAGACACTGATCAATGATATAGTTTGCGGCTTCTTTATTCTGTTTGAAAACTACTATTTAGTAGGTGACTATATTGATGCCGGAAAAGCCGAAGAGAAAGCTGTAGAGGGTGTTGTTGAGGCGATTGAACTCAGAACCACCCGTATTAGACATCCCAATGGTCAATTGCAGATTATTCGCAATGGAGATATTGGCTCAATTACCAATTATTCTAAACAATATATATTTGCAGTAGTGGAAGTTGGCGTACCTTATAATTCCAACTTAGTTCATGTCTACAAAGTAATTGAAGAGGTAGGACAGCAGTTAAAAGCAAATGATCCAGATGTACTCGAAGCCACACAAGTAGATGGCGTGGAAAGTCTGGGTGAGTCTAACTTATTCCTGCGGACATTGACGAAGGTGAAGCCGGGAAAGCATCTTCAAATTCAGCGCGTTCTGCGGAAGATTCTGATGGATACCTTGCTCCAAGAAGGTATTCTACTTCCGGCTCCCACTAAAAGTGACGAAGATTAATTTGCCATTATTTTTGAATATCAAACCAGGCTAATTATTGCTCAGATAAACTATCCAAAATTTCATCAAAATCCTCATGAAAAACAGTAACCGCCAGAAAATTTTCACTGCCACATTAGTAGCTGCAACAACAATTACTTTCACCACTAATGGTGCTTCTGCTCAATCATTGAGAGGGGCTGGTGATTCTTTTGCTCAACCTTTGATAGAACGCTATAGACAAGAATACGAACGAGAAACAGGTGAAAAGTTTAAATATAGCTCCATTGGCAGTGGTGGTGGAATTCGGTTATTTACGAAAAACTCTATAGATTTTGGTGCTACTACTTTAATTCCCACCCCCATTGAAATCAATCAAATGGAAGATGGTTTGTTGATGGTGCCAACGGGGGGAGGTGCATTAGCTATTGTTTATCAACTCAAAGAAGTCACTAGCGATGTCAAGTTATCTCGTCAGCAATTGGCAAAAATATTCACAGGTGAAATTACTAATTGGCAACAAGTTAATCCCCGTCTTCCTAATCAAAAAATCCAAGTTGTAGTTTGCTCTGACAATTGCGGTACTAGCTTTATTCTCACTAAATACTTACGGAAAATTAGCGGGGGAAAAATACTAGCTAGTAGAAACCCAGATTGGGGATTTCGGGTATTTGCTGCTCTCAGCCAAGATAGTGAAATCGCTGGAGAAGTCCGACGCATTGATGGTGCTATTGGCTATGTCCAAACAAACGTTGCTCTAGCAAACAATCTGTCGATCGCGAGTATTGAGAATCAATCTGGTAATTATGTTAAACCAACTCTAGAAGAAACCAAGAAAGCCCTAGCAAATATCAAATTTCAAGATGACTTCACAACAGAAGATATCCAAGATCCAAAAAATGGTTATCCCTTGGTAAGTTTAACTTGGCTGCTAGTGCATAAAAAGTATGCCAATCAAGATATCCTGCAAAAAATTAAAAACTTGTTGATGTGGATTTCGACTAAAGGACAACAATTTAATGAAAAATCAGGATACACTAAAATTCCTGATGATGTTAACACCAAAGTAATTGAAGCTGTCAATAATGAAGTGAAAATTCGTCCTTTTTAAAACTGTATTTATCTGCTAAAAAATTTAGGATGCCAAAAATTCCGCATTCCTACATTAGAATATATCAATCTAAAAATGAGACATTTTGTGTGTGAGAATTAATCAAAGTTTATGAAAAAATTGGATGTGCCTTTTACTCTTACTTCACTCATCTTAAGCGGTAATTTACTAACTTCATCACCAGTCGTAGCACAAACTAATTTAAATGTAAATATTTCCCAAGTATCATCTCAAGATCAATTAACGTTCGTAACTGCTAATTTCGAGCCTAAAGTTGAAGAAATCCCGGCAAAGGAAACATCACAACCGCAAAGCGAACAACTATATAGTAGTGCTCCTCCTGAGTTAGATGAAATCATCAATGTCAATCAATTACAAGATGTTACACCCGACCATTGGGCTTATGAAGCACTGCGTAATTTAGTAGAAAAATATCAATGTATTAGTGATTCTGGTGAGGGAAAATTTAATGGTAATCGGGCAATGACCCGTTATGAATTTGCAGATTCATTAAATAATTGTTTGCTAAAAATTGGACGTTCAATTTACAGCTTGAGCAATAAATTTGCGAGCCAAGAAGACTTAGCAACTTTTAAAAAATTGCAAGAAGAATTTGCTCAAGAACTGCAAAATGTTACTGCCAGAATAGATAACTTAGAAGATAAGACAGCTTTGATTCAAGAGCAGCAGTTTAGCACTACTACAGTTTTAAAGGGTAACGTAAGCTTTAACTTCATTAGCGCCTTTGGTGATAAAAAATCAGTTTCTCCTGGTAGTAACTCCACAGAAAAAGTAAATACAAATCCCACCCTATCAGGACGAACAATATTGACCCTTGATACCAGTTTTACAGGGAAAGATAGATTGCGAACCCAACTCGTAGCAGGGAATGTTAATAATTTTGGCAGTGGTGTCACTGGCACAGATATGACTCTTTTGACAGGTGCAATAAACACTGGTAATAATGTCAGATTAGGTTCGCTATTTTATGAATTTCCCATAGGCGATCGCGGCATATTAGCCATTGCTCCGATAGCAAACTTTCCCACTCGCATTTTTCCGGCTCTTAATCCTGTCAACTCAATCTCCAATTTTGGTGGAGAAAGTCCTATCTACTCCTTTGCTTTTGGTAGTGGTGCAGTAGCTTACTATCAATTCACCGACAAAATCGCCGCAGGTATCAGTTATTTAAGTAGTTCTGGTGACGCTCCCAATCAAGGACTATTTGGTGGTCAATATACTGCTTTAACTCAAGTAACCTATACTCCATCAGATAAAATCGGGATTGCTTTTACCTACGGTCACTATTATGCTCCGCAACCTGATGCAAGTATTAATGTCACGGGGAGTAAGGGTAGTCAATTTGCTCAATTACCATTTGGTGCAGATACACCGACTTCCTCCAATGCTTTTGGCTTACAATTTACCTATAAATTTAGCGATAAATTTACTTTAGGGGGTTGGACTAGCTACTTTAACGCTCAAGCTGAGGGTTCACCCACTGTTAGTGGTGTCAATGGCTCCCAAGGCGATCGCGCAGATATCTGGAGTTGGGCAATTACCGCATCCTTAACAGATTTGGGCAAATTAGGCAGTCAATTAAGTTTTGTCTTTGGGATTCCTCCCAAAGTGACAAACAATGATGTTAGCGATCGCCGCGATCCAGATACTTCCTTGCATTTGGAATTATCTTATAACTATCCACTGACTGACAGAATTTATATTACTCCGGGATTTTTGATGATTACAAATCCAGAACATAATGCAGCGAATGATGCAGTTTGGGTTGGATTGATGCGAACTTCTTTTACATTTTGAGGAAGTAATACTGCGGTATGAGCGATCGCTCTTCATCCAAAAGATTTTCGGTTCTATCGCCTCATATCATGTCCCGTTAATTGCCTATATTAGACATAGGAGTAGAAAACAATGTAGAGACGTGAAATTTCACGTCTAATTAAGGGTTATGGGCAACGCATAGTTCAATTCGGTCGATGTCTATTGTAGAGACGTTCCATCGGAACGTCTCTACGAGGGTTGCAATGTTTTTATTGATGTTAATTAAGCGGACACGATATCACTTGATGTTTTACCTCGGTCTTCCCAATGTTGTGATGTAAACAACTGCCTCCTCAGCAGGAATACCTAAAACTTCATTCACATGGTCGTCGAAGAAGCCACCGATACCGCTGACACCCAAATTGAGGCGAATAGCGGCTAAATTCAGCCTTTGCCCCAAATGACCGGCATCCATGTGTAAATAACGGTAAACGCGATCGCCATATTGAGCCACGGCATTTTTCAAATCTGCCGTATGAAAAAGCACCGCAGCCGCATCTCGCCCTAATTCTTGCCCCAAGCAGAGATAGTGTAATTCTCCCTGAAAGTTTTTAAAGCGAATTTGTCTTAATTCTTGTGCTTTCGGTGCGTAATAATAACAGCCTGCGTCAAGTCCTTTCACCCCAGAAACAGCAATAAATGTTTCGATGAGATTCAAATCAAAGTAGTCTGGTTCTGGATCTAAACCTTGGTCGATGTAACTTTTGGGTTGGTAAGTAAAATTGAGTAAAGCTTTCAGTTCATCAAAAGTTAAATTGCTACCGCTGTAAGCGCGGGTAGAACGTCGTTTGAAGATGTTCACTTCCAGTTCGTTTAGTTTGTTTCCCCAGTCGATGGGGGTGGTAGCGGTAGGAATTTTTTGACAAAAAGGAAAGTTGTATTTATCTTCTAAAGATTTTTCTTGTTTCACCTCTGGTAAGTTGAGCTTGCCAGTGGTGCCTGGTAGAATTTGTGTGGAGGTATGGAAATATCTCAACAGTTCGCCATCGGGTATTTGCGGATAATCAATTTCCGTGGGGGATGGTAAAGCGGTTCGTCCTAAAGGCAGATTTTGTTTGACATCCAATAAGTCAGCTAAAGAAAGCACAGCTACTGCTCCTTCAAGTTGTGAATCGAGATAAAGTAGTTCGTTCACCGCATCATCGACAAAACCGCCGATTAAGTGGGGACGATAATCAGTAATTGCACCAGCTAACTCAATATTGCCTAAAAGGTGTCCAGAATCGAGAAAAATCCGGCGATAAGCGCGATCTTCATAACGCCATTGGGAACGATAGAAAACCCCAGTAATGATTATCGCCAATTGGGTATTTTCTAATGTCGGATGCCACAAACAAGCTGATTGCAAAGCTTGCCAAACATCACTTTCCCAATAATGCATCAGCGAATGATCGCGACACTGATAATTGTATAATCCAGGTGGCAACAACGGCGTGCCACGAGAAACTACATACACCTCAGCGGGATATAATCCACCCGCACTCGGTGCCGAGCGCAGATAAATCGTGCTTCCCATCGAAGGCATTTTCGCCGTCAGCCCATAACTACAAAATAGCAGTCGCGAAAGTCTTTGCCACCATTGAGCATCTGGGTTATCGGCAAATTCTCCTGGTTTTTCTTGGATGTAGGATTTGAGATCGAAGGAAGAGCCAATTTTGTACTCTTTAAAAGGCACAGGCTGCTTTGCCCAGTCAATACTGTGACTTTTCGAGGCAAGAGTTTGCGGATCGTATTTAGTGCGATCGTGGTAGTGCTGGGCAATTGATTGGCGTAGTTCTGGCATACGAGCTTTAATATCCTTCTACTACCTATCTTGGCACTTTGGAGCCGATAAGTTTCGTCTTCGTTAGTACAAATGGTGAGTGGGAAAGCTGATATCTTGCACCTTTAGGCTAAACCACTAATACTTACATTTAAAAGTAAATAAATTTGCTAAAAAAACTAGTTTAATTTCAGTCCATTTTAATGGATTTATGCTATAAGACTGGGACTTACACTCCCAGTCGGACGATAACACACCTCAAAGAATCTGTAATTATTTTGACGTGTGTTTTCACAGATGCAAGATATGGGAAAGTTAATGCCGTACTCAGCATCGCCTTGAGAAAATAAAGCGACATTTACGCCAAAAATGCTGATATAATGCACTTTTTAGCCAAACAATGATTCTGTACTCACGGACTCAATGTCAGGAGCGCGACCGCGCTTTTAGTATAACAATATTAAGGGATAGAAGGTAATGCGGCGAGTTATCTGCATCATGGTTCTGTTTTATTTAATTCAAACTTACGGAAGTCTTCCAGGACTTTTCGGTCTTCCGCTTACGATCTATCTCAAAGAAAACCTTCAACTTTCACCCCCTCAGTTAGCAAGCTTTAGCAGTTTAGTTTTTACTCCTTGGATGATTAGACCACTTTACGGAATTATTGGAGATGCAATTCCGATATTTGGCTATCAGTTCAAAGGCTACTTCTTTATTTGTTATACGCTAGCGCTGGGAGTGTTATTAGGATTAGCTGGCTTAAAATCCTACACGATTAATGTGTTGGCGATCGCTATCACTTTACTCAATTTCTCTATAGCCTTTAGCGACGTACTTACAGATAAAATCATGGTCGTTCAAGGCAGGATTTTTAACAACACTGCTGGCTTCCAAGCGGCTCAATGGACTGCTCTTAGTTTTGGGAAAGCGCTTTTGTATTATATCAGCGGCTGGCTAGCTCAAAATTCTACTTTAGCGATCGCTTTTGGCATTAACGCAATTGTGCCATTGATTGGTTTGGTCGGAACCTTTGTGTTACTTGGAAATGAAAAAAAGCAAGAAAAAACAGTTTTAGTCAAAACTAGTGTGAAATCCCTTTGGACAGCAGTCAAGTCACCGCAGTTTCTAGCTGTTGTTGCCTTTATTGCTTGCCTGGAATTTACTCTCGTGCCGCCTCTTGTTAATTACATCATATATTACTATCAAGATGTCTTGAACTTTGATAAACAATCTTTAGGTGTTTTGGGTACATACGAAGCAATTGCCAATGCTTTAGGTGCGATTGTTTTTGGCATCTTTGCCTTGAAGATTTCCCGACAGTTCCTACTAAAGATGGCGATTGGATTAACTACTATTTCTACACTCGGTTTATTATTTATACATAATATGCAAAGCGCAATCTTGGTGAGTATCTTTTTTGGATTTTTCGCCATGATAGCTATGTTGGGTGTATTAGAAATTGCCGCCAGAGCTTGTCCTGTTGGTGCGGAAGGATCAACTTACGCATTGCTAATGTCTGTATATATCTTTGCTACACAACCAGGTCCAATCTTAGGCGGTTACTTATATAATTGGGGAGTTGCACCTTCAGTTCTTGTTATTATCAGTGCAGGATTTACCGCGCTGTGCTGGTTTCTAATTCCTCTACTTAAGTTAAAGGAAGAGTAATTGAGCGCGAAGAGTCTGTCTCATTGATGGATAGCGGCAAAGGATAAATTCTGTAAACTTTACAAGGAAAATTATGACTACAAAATTGACGGTTCTGGTTGCTGGTGCTACTGGGATGTTGGGTTCTAAGATTGTTTCGGCTCTACTCGACAAAGGCAACATTGATGTTCGAGCAATGGTGCGTAGGTTTAGCCCAACCCAGGCATCGCTCAACGACAGCAATGCAGAAAACCGTCAAAAGATCGACGCAATGAAAGCCAAGGGGGCGGCGATCGTCGAAGGCGACGTAATGCAGCCGGAAACCTTACTGCCAGCGTGTGCAGGGGTCGATGTTGTCGTATCTGCGATCGGTAACAATGAAGTGACTACACCAGGGCAGAAAAACTTGATTGATGCTGCCAAACAGCAGGGCGTGAAGCGGTTCATTCCCTCAGATTACTCCGTGGACTACCGCAAGCTGGACTACGGCGACAACGACAACCTGGATAAGAGAAAGGAAGTATTTGAGTATCTTCAGCACAGCGGTTTGGAATATACCTTAGTTCTCAACGGGGCATTTATGGATATCATCACCTATATGCCGCTGTTTGACCTGGAACATCAGACATTTCAATACTGGGGCGATGGTGAAACCCCGCTCGATTTCACCACCACTGATGATACCGCCAAGTATGTGGCGGAAGCCGTGAGCGACCCAGGCTTGGCAAACACGGCACTGGAAGTTGCAGGTGATACTCTGACCTCAAAGCAGTTGAAAGCCACTTATGAAGGGGCGACGGGCACAAAATTAACCGAAAAACAATTGGGTAGTATAGCAGAGATGCAAGCTTGGATTGCTACCAAAAAAGCGTCAGCCAGTTCACTCGAAGAGTACATTTACCACCAGTATATGTACGCGATGGTATCGGGTAAGGGCAAACTCGATCGCATTGGGAACGATCGCTATCCTCACATCAAACCCATGACAGTTAAGCAATTTCTCAGCAAAGGAGATTCGTAAAACCGCATTAGTGGGAAAAGCGATGGTGTCTCCGGCTCTGGCTTAGGCATCCAACTAGAAGAGGCAGAACTTAAACCCCAGCAGGGGAAAGTTTTGGCTATTTAATGGTCTGCTTATTTCCGCGCTTGCTGTACTAGTCAGAGTTAGTATCTGGTGTTCGCGTTGCTCCCGCAGAATGTCCTCGTAGCCAACGATTAAACCCATAACCAACCGCTGCCAAAGCCAATAAATAAGGACTGTAAACCATTAACCAAATACCCAACTTCAGCAAGCCAGCAGTAAAATCACCAAAAGAATTAGTAGATTTATTCCAACTTTCTTGAAGTTGTGAACCCAAAGCGCGTTGTGTTCCGTTGCTAGAAACTGCGGCTTCTAACTTCAAAGTAATGGTTGAATAAGCAACTTGATTAGTTAAATTTTTTAATTGAGCATCAATTTGTTCTATAGATTGTCGCACCTGACTAAGTTCTTGAGCAACACTCAACACATCCCGAACAGAACCAGCGCGATCCATAATTTTCTGTAAATTGGCTTCTGTTTTCCGCAAGTTAGTTAATCTCGCTTGAAAATCCACTAAGCGATCGCCTACATCTTCAGCGCTGATATTTCGACTTTGTACGGTTCCCAATTTGGCTAATTCATCTAAAGTAGGTTGTAGTAAGTTCTGCGGTACTCGTAACTGTATTGATGCGGTGTGACGAGGGTTTGTTTTTGTCGCTTGTTGTTCTTGTAAACTAATTAAATCGCCTTGCTGTTTATTGATAATTTCCGAGACAGCATTAGCACTTTTATCTACAGAATCAACAATCAAGCTTATTGCCGCTTTTTTGATTAATTGCGGACGGGAACGAGGTACTTGTGCAGTTTCAGACTTTTGAGATATTGCAGCATCACTCAAAGGTAATGCTGCGGGTTGACTTGCTGTTGTCTCATTCTTCAGTGCAGCCTTAGGTAGGTTAGGTGCAGAAGCACAACTTGTGAAAATTACCCCTCCCATCAGCACAGTCAAAAATAAAGTCGGTTTTCGTGTCGCATCAGTCAAGCTGTTCATAACCTACCCTCGGATAGTTGAAGTTAAGGCTAGTATGGCTCAATCGAAACTGGTTTCTGGCTTTGTTGCAGTTTATGTAACGGAGGAACTCACCCGAATTCACCTGCACCCTTCTAGGGTGCAGCTATAGGAACAAAGCCCACCTACGTGGGCTGAAACCGTTACTATTGAAGCATTTAGACTTAATTTAATGAGTAATAATTTTCTTGAAGACAAGGTTAAAGCTTTTGTAGCAACTCAAAGCTGTGTTGACATTGGAAAACTTTGTTTACAGACGAGGTTGAGAGAGGATTTAGGACTTTATGGTGATGACGCACAGGAGTTTTTCATCAAATTCTCTCACGAGTTTCAAGTTGAGTTATCAGAATTCAATTTTGATGAATATTTTCCACCTGAACCAATTTTGTTAGCTCCATTCATATTGCTTTTACGCTTGTTGCGAAAAAAGAGATATAAATCTATTCTTATTAAAGATTTAATAGCTGTTGCTGAGACTAAGCGGATAAATATTATTCATAATTAGATGAAAAATTAATAAAACAGATAAGCCTAAGGATGGATGAATTAGTGAAAACACTGTGAGTAGCTGGTACATAAGTGAAAGAAGCAGAAACATGGAAACGAAACAGCTAGGAAAAACGGGTGTATATGTAAGTGCGATCGCTTTGGGTGGTATGCCAATGTCGTTAAGCGATCGCCCTCCCGAATCCGAATCTCTCAAAGTCATTCATCGCGCTTTAGAATTAGGTGTTACTTTCATTGACACCGCCGACTCTTACTGCAAAGATGAATCAGATAAGCACCACAATGAGAAATTAATTCACAAAGCTTTGCAAACTTACAATGGTGATGCCAGCAATGTAGTTGTGGCAACCAAAGGTGGTTTGATGCGTCCTCAGGGAAACTGGACTCGCAACGGCAATCCTCAACATTTACGCAAAACGATCAAAGAAAGCTTTGAAGCTTTAGGTGGTGAGAAACCGATTGATGTTTGGCAATACCACTCGCCAGACCCGGATTATACCATAGAAGAAGCCCTAAAACCTGCTTCTGAAGCAGTAAAAGAAGGTTTGATTCGCTTTGTGGGAGTTTCTAACTTTTCTGTCGAACAAATCAAGCAAGCGCAAGATGTCGTGGAAATAGTTTCAGTCCAAAATCAATATAGCCCTTGGTATCGACAGCCAGAGAAAGACGGGGTATTAAAGTATTGCGAACAAGAACAATTAACCTTTTTACCTTGGAGTCCCTTCGGTGGTAGTCGTCGTCATAGTGATTTGCAAGATATTAAAGCGATCGCCCAACTAGCCTCATATAAAGGCGTATCAGTGTATTGTATAGTACTAGCGTGGCTGCGTTCCAAATCGCCCAGCATCCTACCCATACCTGGTGCGAGCAAAGTTTCCAGCATCGAAGACTCAGTGCGTGCTGTCGATGTGAAACTCTCAGATGAAGAAGTGCAAAGAATTGACCGAGAAACTTAATTAGTTAGTTGATGGTTGTTAGTTGATGGTTGTTAGTTGATGGTTGTTAGTTGATAGTTGTTAGTTGATGGTTGTTAATTGTTAGTAGTGGATTGATCGTTGTTCTCCCCCACTCCCCCACCCCCCCCCCCCCCCCCCCCCCCCC
>NZ_JAOWRF010000215.1 GCF_025753815.1 Plectonema radiosum NIES-515
TTATGGAAGCGCTGAAGCGCTTACTACATTAGATTTAAATTTTAATATTAATGAGGGTAACTAGTACTTTAATTTACAAGTTACTAAAATTTGTGGTAGATGAAAACCCTTGGCTTATCTGTACATTACCTGGTTGGCAATGCACAATAAGCTGGAACCTTGCTAGAAATAAGATTGAGACTATTTACAGCATATTTGGCAAACACTGACTCTTTCGTAGCATTGCAAGAACCCTTCAGTTCTTTAGTTTTGCTTTCGTCTTTGACAAGTCGAGCTTGATAAGTGTAGAGAGAACCAGACGGTTTTTCAAAAGTTAGCTCTGCTTCAATTGTACAATTATCTAAGCTTTGCTTAATAAATTTACCTGCCACTTTGTAGTCAAACCAATCCCATCCGTAGCGAAGAATTAGTTCTCTTTCCAAAACTTGCATCGCAGGTGGCAAAATTCCCCAACCTCGATAGACTTTATTCAAGCAATTAATATTGCCACTGCGGGTCAAAATCGACTTGAATGACTCTCGATCTAGCGCACCGTAGTATCTTCCTTCTGGTAAATCTATAGCTGTTGGTGCAAATCTATGTCCACCAAAATGGCTTGATTTCCAAATCCGCACGTCATCGAAACCCAAATCAGCAATAGTAGCGTCTGCGTGATAGTAAAATGGATTGCCATATCTAGCACAACACATATCATGGCTACCGTGCGTACACACTAAAATATCTCTGGTTGCACTTGTTTTTAGTTCATATTTGGGGGTGCTACCCGATAACCATTTTCTGATAGTAGGTGCTGCTTGCTCAATATTTGGCAGTTTAAACTCTTGTTTGCGATATCCATTGCCAAAACCTTCTTGTTGATGATAAATCAACAATGTGGTGTGGTCTATTTTATGTGATTCATTATTAGCAATCAAGAGAAATCTTATCGGCTGTTTAGTGCGCTTCACCTCTTCTACTAAAACTTTCAAACTATTTGGCACCCATCTAGAATTCAAGGCTTCGGAATGCCAAGGTGGAGGACACTCTATTAAAACATAAGTTTGGTAGTTGGTGGCGCTACCAATAACATCCTCTCCTACTTCTTTTGAATGGTCGGAACAAAATAAATGAGTCATCTACCTGTACTGAGTTGTGTGTTTTATCAAAAAAAATTTGCTAAATGAAAGTGTTATCTTCATGACAATATTTTCCTCTTAACAATGTTTTCCACTGCTCATCATAAACTGCTGCCTTTGATACCAAGCAAGACAATGAAGGAAAGATGTATATTCCCCACCTCAAACCTGGTAGCAACTTTATAACATCATTTATCGGAAATGTCTCTTTTTTGAAGATATTTTCTCCAATAGAGCTAGGCAGAAAAATAGATCCTTTCGGAATTGCAATGTTTATTTTGTATCCAATGCTATCTGGCAGTTCATGGATTTTTAATGGCAAAAACTTGGACTTTATAATCTTTGTTACACTGCCAAAGTTAAATATATTGAACCTTGCCTGATAATCTAGACAGTATCTAGCTTTCAGCTTGCTCAACTTATCGAGACACTTGTGATAATTGTCACAAGCTTTTATCAAAAAAACGCTTTTATTTAAATTTTCTCTTAATATATAAATATAATTTACTACAACATTTGTCTCTACACCTAAAGGTATATTCTTATGCCACGTTGAGAAAATAAACTCTAAAATTAGTTTTGCTAAAAAGTCAATACCAATTTGCCAAAATACTTGTAAAGTTAAATGCACGCTTAGTTGATTAAGAGCGATCGCATAATTCAATTCAGCTATTTTACACCACGGAATGAAATTACTATTTATACTTTCATCCCCAACTTTTTTATCTAATCTCAAGGGCTGTTTTCGGCACTTTAACTGATAAAAATTGAAAATATTTGTAAATATTTGGCAACAAAATACTGCTTTTCTGACTCCGGATTTCTTTAACAATTCTTCAAGACTATATAGTTTTAATATTTTCTTTAGGAACATATCGCTAAATATTCTCAATAAAATCGGAAAAAATAAATGAGCGTTGATTTAAGTCGTTGACATCTCACCCCCGACATTACACCACAAGTTTCCGGTCTAGATCTGCATTGACTGTAACTGAAGTCAATAACAAAAGCAAGTATTTGATAAAGTTTCTGATTTTTCCTTGGCGGATAAATCCCTAAAACCCTGTAAAATCAAGGTCATGTGCTTTTTTCTACGATCAAAATGTGACAAAAGTAACCATTACTTCTATCTATATAATAGATAAATTTTCTCAAAAATAGCATATTGTTCAGAACGATGAATGCGCTTTGTGCAGCACTTTGGAAAGAGCATGGCTTTTCAAATATGTTTGCGCGGCAATGGATTAGACCTCTCCGGAAAAGAATGTAGAGACGCGATACCCAAGCGTCTCTACAAGGGTTTTGGGTAACGCATCGTTCATTTTCACGTCTATGTCTATTGTTATATCATTTCACCCTCATCGATGAAGCGAAATCATTCTCTTTTCCCCTGGAATTCGTGCCCCAAGCATTGCTGCGGTCTATTTGTATCAACTTGAAAGTCAAACGGTATTAATACCTGTTGCAAAGGAATCTGTGGTTGACGAATTACCAGAAACTGTGCGATCGCATTCATCACGAGTTTCATCATTGCAAAGACTGCTTTTAGGTCAAAAAGAGGAAAGGGGGCTGCTCTTGCAGGGGGGAGAACCCCATAAATAAATGTAGGGCTGCTGAAACAAAGACGCATTATTTAGGAGTGCACTTTCCACTCCATTAGAATATTTTTCCTTTGAATATAAATAATGGTGCTTGAAACCCTTGATTGCGAGTTCAGCTAAAACCATCGCGTATTTGTTAGCGTGAAATCAAGACATTAAAGTTTTTAACTTCAATCTCCTTCCCTTTATAGGGTACATAGCAGACATTATGGGAAACACTGTATTTCCCAGGTATCCATTTACCTGCGACAACAGCATTACATACATATATGGGTTCACCATCTTTTTTGCCATCTGTTCCACCAACTATGGCACCTGGGGGTAGATCGAGATCGCTTGTAAGAGGTGCCCAGTGAAAACTATCTACAACGAGCACTTGATACTTATCGTATGCGAATTCGCTTCCTTTGTAAGGCACGTAGCATTTTTTCTGTCTTGGAACTAACTTGCCAACAGCTACACCGGTTGAGCAAACATATAAATTTTCACCATCGAATCCCCCCACTACAGCCTGGGGAGGTACATAACCATTTCTTCCAGTTTTCCATCTGTAACCTGCTACTGCTGGTTGAATAGCTGTCATTACAGCCCCTGTAACCATGACAGCCAAAGTTAATCCGATTATTAATTGTTTCTTCATTAGCTTAATTTAGACCTTTCCAGTAAATTTTTGAGTATTAACACAGCAGACTCTGATGTCGAATAGCTTTATGGTACCAGAAGTCATAAGTTGCTAAAAAACGCTATTTATTTTAATGTTTGTCATATATAGATAACAAACATTTTTCTTGAGAGTGATGGTGTGGGAGGAGCGTAAAGACTGTGACATTAATTTTAGCGCTCGATTTTGGTGGAACTAAGCTAGCAGGGGGAGTGTTAAATCTGGGTTCTCAACGATGGTTGCGTTATGAACGTCGCTTTTCACCAACGAATGCGAATGCTAGCAGTGATTTAGAAATGATGCGATCGCTTATCCATTCGCTTCTACAAGAACGATTACCATCTGCGATTGGTGTCAGCTTTGGGGGACCAGTTGACGCAACTACAGGAACGGTGCGACTATCTCATCATGTATCTGGGTGGGAAAATATTCGCTTAAAAGACTTGTTAGAAGCCGAGTTTGGCGTTTTTGTGAGCGTAGACAATGATGCTAATGTTGCGGCTTTAGGTGAACATCGCTTTGGTGCGGGTCAAGGATACGATAGTCTTTTTTATATCACTGTCAGTACTGGTGTGGGTGGTGGTTGGATAGTTAACAATCAGCCTTGGCGGGGTGCTGGGGGAATGGCTGGTGAAATTGGACACATTATTGTCGATCCGTCAGGACCGATGTGCTTGTGTGGGAAGCGGGGATGTGTGGAAAGGTTGGCGTCCGGTGTGTATATGGCGCGGGATGTCAGGGAAATGTTGGAAAACGAACCGCAGAGGCGCAAAGAACACAGAGGAGGAGAGAAAGTGAGGGAATTGGTGGGGGGGAATTTGGACTTGGTGACGGGGAAGGTGGTGGGTGAGGCTGCGGTGTTGGGGGATGAGTTGGCGGAGCAGATTTTATACAGGGGTGCTGGAGCGTTGGGTGTGGGTATTGGCAATGTAGCGAATTTGATGAATCCCCAGCGGTTTGTGTTGGGTGGAAGTGTGACGAAGGCAGGGGAAAGATGGTGGGAGGTGGTGCAGAAAACAGCGCGGGAGACGGCTTTACCTGAGGTGGATTTGGAAATTGTGCCGGCAGCGTTGGGGGATGATGCGCCGTTGTGGGGTGCTGTGGCGTTGGCAACACAAGGTTTACCAACTCTGGGTTTTCCCATTTATCCAACGCCCTAATTTAAGCTAAATATTGCATCCAAGCTTTTAATGGTTCTTCAGAGCCATACCAAATTCCTGGACTTCTGGGGGAATGGTTGACACCTGAAATCACAATATTTTCGGCTCCTTGAAGATGAGCAGCTTCAATCGGCGTGATACCATCACCCCAAGTATTACCTTTACCGCAAGTTAATTTGTAGCTAGTGTAAGCTAACCAGGTACCTATAAGTCTTACCCCAAAGATAGTTTTTCCGGCTACACAAACATAACGAACGTTTTTGTAAAATGCTCCTGGGTAGTTATTTTTGACAAAATCCAGATTCCACCGCGTCCAACGTTCTTGGCTAATATGAGGTGTGCCTAAGGTAACAAGAGTATTAACTACATTGTAACCGCAATAAATAGACGGTTGCATCTCACCACGTCCCAAGTAAGGCTTTTCTCCCAAGTAAATGCGGGATATCCAACCTCCGGCTGAATGACCAATTAAGTTAATTTGAGAAGCGTTATATTGTTGCAATATCTGCTTGATGGTGCGATCGAGTTGCTGCAAAATAGGCGTTACAGGTCTGCCACCGAGAGTCGGTATCCAGTCGCGCCGTCGCAGTGGTACTGTGACTGTGGGAAAACCCGACTGTTGTAAAGATTGTTCGAGTTGACGGTAAGCGATCGCACTTTCTAAATATCCTGGCAAAATAACTGTCGGTAATGGCATTTGATAATTTCGATAACAGTAAGGATTTTTGGACGAAAACCCAAATATCTTAGGTATAAGTAAGCGATTGAGTAAATTAATTCTATTTTTGGCAAAAAATTGGGAATATAACCGGAATTATTTACCATTGAAGAATTGCGCCCATTGCAAACCTTGTCAGTAGGAAAGAAGTGCTATTCTTTCATGCAGAGTCAACCAGGAATAACTTTGTGTGATAGTCAAATAATAGCTATCTGAAAAAACTGTTTCCTCTTTTTGAATAAAACTCACGAATAGTGTATAATGGTTAGGAGTTATTATTGTAGCTACGTTGTAAATTAAAAAATAGTTGGTATTGAAGAAGCGAATTGACTAGTAGTAAAATATATGTTAACCCAAAGCGATCGCCAAAACTCAGAGTAACACTATTTTTTAGCTTGAATTGTCGCTGGTGAGAAAAAATCAATAATAAAAACTCATAAATTTCCACACAAGAGTCAAAAAACGCAACTTTCAGCATATTTTCGCGTCGATTGCTAAGGATAACCAAAAGCGGAAAAAATGGAAATATTTCTGTTTTCAGTTTTTGCATAGAAAGTTATTATTTGTAGTGTAACGCATCTATATGCAGTATCTGTAAAGATAAAATTACGAGTTAACGCAACTGAGCCGAGTGAACGAGAACAGCTATGTCTTACGTCTCCCTGCTGAAAAACATCCCAGATATCTTAAGCCAGCCTGCTGGAATTGCAGCCATAGCCTCTGTGGGCATTCATGGTGCGATCGCTTTTATTTTGCCCTTAATGCCTGTAGATTCGGTTAAATCCACCAAACAAGTCTCATCAAACAAACCCGTCGGACTCGTTCAATTAAGCCAAGCCGATCAAAACCGTCTGCCACAAATTCCCGGCACATCTCAGGTTGCCCTCAAACCGCAAGTTCCCTTACCGAACTTTGCCACCCAGCCGACTCAATTAGCAGCTTTGCCACCAACTTTGTCTAGCTCTAGCCAGATGATATTGCCCCCCATCCCCAAAACAGCTAATAATTATCCCATCACCTCTGTACCTAAAGGTCAGTCATTGCGGATAGTTCCTCAGACAAAGGGAAATTTTCAAATCGACACCTCTGGCTTTAATGCCAGCAAAAAAACCGCGCAATCATTTCCACGTTTTGACAACAATGACCTAAAAATTGCCCGTTCTTCTCAACCCCTCTCAGTAGACAGGTTGCCACAATTACAGGCGGATAATAAAATCCCTGAAGGAGAACTTAACACCCCTCCACTGGTAAGTTCTTCTGAGACTATGCCTTCTACACCGACTAATGATGCAACCAGCACTCCAGAAAGTATGTCGGTGGCAAATGATGTACCGAAAATTGCGACTCCAAATCAAGATTTAATAACTCCTGTGGGAGAAACTCCAAAAGCTGGAGAGAATTTCACTTTAGCAGCGACAAACCTACCGCAATGGCAACAGTCAAGCTCCAGCATACCTGAATTACCATTAGCTACTCCCAAAGCCTATACGGTATCAGCAGCGACACAAGAGTTGACTAATAAAACTACTACTTTGGCAGAACAGTTTGTTAAAGTCAAACAGCAATACCCCAACATAGAAACAAAGCAACCGATTTCCTTAGCGATTGATAAAGCAGGACTGGATCGTCGAGTTGAGGTAGGTTTGGTAGTTAATCCAGATGGCAAAACAGTTGAATCTGTAGAATTTTTGAATAACTCAGTTTCATCTGAAAGCAAAACAGCTATTAGAGAATATTTGCGAGACTATTTCCAAAAAAATCCGGCTCAGGCTAATGGTAAGCCCAAGTATTACACATTTAGCGTGTCGCCTAATTTATCCCCCAAAAATGATCGGGGTAATAGTTCTCAAACGACTCCACTTTTGCCCGCATCCCCAATAAATGAAACATCATCAAGAGCACCGGAAGTAACTGTCAAACCACTTTCGGGATTAAGAATCACCAGCAAACAGCCTTTGACTATACCCCAACCGGAAAAACCATTACCAGAATTGCAAGTGGGGGGTAAACAGCCTTTGCTGCTACCGCAATTTAATAAACCACAATCATCAGCACAAGTCAGAAAAAATCAGACTTTGCCTGTACTGGAACCGAATCAACAACAATTGTCACAGGTGGAAAGCAATAACCAGCCTTTACCCACAGCGCAAGTCAATAAACAACAATTATTAGGAGCACGAATTAGGAATAGTCAACCTTTGCCGATCACCACACCGGAAGCAACTCCGAAACCATCATTTGCTCCCCAAATCAGCAGCAATCAGACTTCCCCCACTGCGAAACCGAGTGAAAAACTCTTACAGCAGTTGCGTGAATTGAGGCAAAAAAGAGAAACCTCTAATCAAGAAAAATAAAATGTGCTGATTTGAGATTAGGGATTGACGATTAGGAATAATCATTCACCCCAATCCCCATCTAATCTCGACTTAACCAGCCTTCTTCGGCTTGTTGGGAAACGTAAGTGGCTACTTCTATAATCTCTTGAGGAGTTAACTTATCCTTAAAAGCAGGCATGGCATTTTTCCCATTTTGAAGTTGGTGAGTAATTGCGGCAATAGAGTCAACATCAAAATTTTCCAGGTACTTTGACAAAGCTTCCTTTTTTAAAGTTTTCTCCTCAATGAGAATGTTACCACCACCAATGTGACAAGAGGCGCAGTTAGCATGGAAGATTTTGGCACCGTTGGATCTATCGACAGCTAGTGCTGGATGAATAAATGTAACTTCGAGAGCGATCGCTAATAGTAAAATTAATAAAAATATTCTCAAGTAATTCTCCTTGCAAGCAGGTTCGGTGCAACTTCAAAAACCGTTTGTTGCATACCCCACAGACTATACGAACAAAGCCCGCATTGGCAGGCTATGATATTCTATCCTGCGAAGGCGGGCTTAGTTTGTATAGCAACACCCTAGAAAGGTGTTGATTTAACAATATCCTAAAGACTCATGAAAGGAGCGAGGATTCCTTGACGCTTCACCGAAACTTGCTACTAGGTAGTCTTACAGTCTCTCCACGTCCGTTTTCAGTCTCCCAATGCCCGATGACGACTACCTACATTGTCGCAGAAATCAAGGGTTAGCCGTCCGATAAGGATGGGGTTTTAGACCCAAATTGTCGATAAAGTTAAAATTGACGGTTCCGAAGCTTATCCCCTCAATCGCTACGTCGCATTTAGCATCTGCTGATGAGAATAGGACTCGGAACCGTTTGAGATGAATCGTCTTAGTCTGACAAAATGTAGCCAAACAATATATCAATGAGAACTTTGCCCAGGAGCAAGAAAAATCATCTTGCACCCACAGCATTATTCTTAGCCTTCAACTGTTAGTTTACCAACCATGCCTGCGCCACGATGAGGTTCGCAGTAGAATGTGTATTCACCAGCAGGAGCGTCTGCGGGGATGATGGTTGTTTGCTTCTGACCAGGACTCATGAGGAGTTTCTTGTGAGATAGTCCTTTCGCTAGATCGGCACTTTTAGAAGGATTTTTGACAGCATCAAAGACAACATTATGGGGAGGAACCTTGTTGTTCACCCATTCAATTGTATCACCTGGTTTAACAGTCAACTTTTTCGGTTCAAACGCCAGCATTCCTTTATCACTGCCTAGTTTAACTGTGTAGGTTTCAGCCGCAGCGCTGGGAGCGAAAACAGCAAAGCTGCTGACAACTAAACAAATTGTTAAAACAGCTAAACCCAAGCGTCGCAAACTAGCTGCAATCGATTTCATGACTCTCTCCTAAACATTCACTTTTATCTTGCCTTTACCATTTTAGATATAAATCAACCCTAAATATGACAATCTGTCATAGATAATCTTTTTTTTCAATTTTGAGCAATAGTACTGGTGGAAAAGCCGAATAACACCCTCAAATCTAGATATAGATTTAGTAGGCAAAAACTATCTTTGAAAGCATTCTTCTGCCTTTGAGTGTAGTGTTAGCGTTCTCATTACTAAGTCTAGGGATGAGGGATGAGGAATTGATAAGAAATATGAAGTAAGATAAATTTCCACCTTCATCTTTGAAATTGCCCCAGTCCCTCAACCCTTGACTTAACAAATTCTTAGTTGTGCGATCGCGAGCTTTAGACATTAATCGCTCAAAATCCATCGCGATCGCAGGAGGGTGAAAAGTTTAGTAATAGATTTTACCACCACCCCACTGCTGACCAACAACTTTCGGTTGCAAGAGAATGTGACCAGCGATCGCTTTTAAATCATCGTCAGTCAAATTTCTCATTTGTGCGAAAATATCTGCACTCTTAGTGCTGGGGTGTATTTCCGAAATCTCCACTTCCCCGTCGTAAGTGGTGGGATTTTTCATGTAGTCTATCAAACCCGCAATGTTATCACGCTTTGGTGTCGCTAATGCTAGAGATTCCGGTTCCAGTCCCACGTTTTGGTTGGTCTTGGTAACACCCCCAGCGTGACATTGGGCACAAGCGAAGTTAAATAAACGTTTGCCTTCTTTAACTTGCTTAAGGCTGAGGACAGTGGTGTCACCGCTGTCATTTAATGGTACCGTCCGCGTTTGTGCGGTTAGTTCCAGCGCTGTTGCGCTACCCACAACAAACTGAAACGTCAGTAAAACAGTAGCCAAAATAATGCCAATTAATCTTTTTAACATGTTTCCCCTTAAATGTTTTGACACTCAACACGGCATTTGAAAGCGATACTCAATCTCAAAAATACTCATCGTTAATAGCTAATTGCGAACTTGCTCTTAGCCACTACCAGTTTGTCGCATCAAGACAGCCAGCACCTTTTCTAGAGCAATGCTGTAATCTGTTGCTATCTAACCAATCGCACGATTGAGTTGCTGTTATACCAATATCACGTTCAGAGTCCAATTTGTTCCCCAAAATACTGAGTGGGGATCGGGCATTGGGGAATTTTGTTGAGGGGGAAAGGGGAAAGGACTCATAGTAAATATTTCCCCCCTACCCCCCTCCTAACCCTTCCCACCTGTAAAAGTGACGCTTTGAATGAAATACCTGTTGAAAAAGGCATAAATACTTAAAGCTGGCAGGGTGAAAACCATAGAGGCTGCCATAATGTAGTTCCAATAGCTGATATATTGCCCTTTAAAGGTGTTCAGCCCTAAGGGTAGGGTAAACATTTCTGGGTCAAACAAAATCACTACAGGCAACAAGAAATTATTCCAACTACCCATGAAGACAAAAACTGCTTGTGCTGCTAGTGCGGGTTTTGCTAAAGGCAGAACTATATAACGGAAAATTCCAAAGGGTGTTAAACCATCTAGTTGAGCAGCTTCTTCTAATTCTTTAGGAAAGTTAATGAAAAACTGCCGCATCATGAAGATGAAGGTAGCATTAACCATGCTGGGGACAATCATGCCTTGGTAAGAATTCAACCAGCCGATCGCTTTTAATATTAAAAATGTGGGAATCAGCGTTACTTGTGCTGGTACTGCTAGCACTGCCAAAATCAAAAAGAACCAGAAGTGCTTCCCCTGAAAGCTTAACCGGGCTAAAGCATAACCTGCCATTGAGTTAAACAACAAGTTTAAAATAGTGACGCACAGGGCAATAAACACACTATTAAATAGCCACCGCAAAAATAACGGTTCTTGAAGAAAGATTTCTTTATAGTTGTCAAGAGTGAAATTGTGTGGTATGAAATTAGATTCACCGCTGACGATTTCTGATAGGGGCTTGAATGAAGCGGAAAGTGCCCACATAAAAGGAATTAAGGTGATGACAGCATACAGCGTCAGCACGAGGTATAGGAGTCCTTTTAACCAAGGAGTGCGAGAAATACTAGTCAAAGTTTTTCACCTCCAAAGAAGCGCCGCTGTATTAAAGTGGTGGTGATGATGACAGCTGCTAACAAAAAGGCGATCGCTGCTGCATATCCCATCTGTAAGTTGCGAAAAACAGCTTGGTATATTAATAAAACTATCGTCAGAGTGGCGTTATTTGGTCCACCATTGCCATTAGAGAAGATATAAGATTGGTCAAACAGTTGAAATGTGCCAATCACCCCTACAGCCATCACAAAGAAGGTTACAGGCTTAAGCAAGGGTACAGTAATCCGGATAAACTTCTGCCATTCATTCGCTCCATCTAACTCTGCGGCTTCGTAAAGAGTTTGGGGTATATCTTGTAATGCTGCTAGATAAATTACCATGTAAAACGGCGCAGTTGACCAAATATTCATCAGCATAATACCTTTGAGCGCCACTGCTGGATCGCCCAACCAGTTATATGTTGGCAGTCCCACAAAAGCGAGAAAATCATTCAGTAGCCCATCGGTATTATAAATCCACATAAAAATCAGCGTCAAAACTGCTGAAGATGTGACTGTGGGCAAAAAGTAAATAATTCGCCACCAATTTTTCCCGCGAATGCCAGAATTAAGTGTTACTGCCAAAATTAAAGCGAGGATTGTTTGAGTTGGCACTACAATTACGACATATTGCAATGTGTTAGACAAAGCAATCCAAACTCGTTCATCATCAACTAATCGGGAGAAGTTGCTTCCTCCGATAAATTCATACTTTATCCCCCCTAACAGTTGGACTTTGTGTAGAGAAAGAAACACAGCGTAAAGGATGGGTAAGACAACAAAAGTCCCCATCACCAGAATGGTTGGCGTGATAAATAGGTATCCGGCAAGATTTTCTGTGATATTTAACCTAGGGGGTTTTTGTCGTTTTCTGATTTGCAACATGGCTGAAACTCTGCTTCATTCAGCATCAAAGGAAGCTGTAGGGATGGGTGGACAATGATTATTCATCGTACTCTTGCGCGAACGTAGTACGCACTTCAGTGCGTTAATATAAGCGCTGAAGCGCTTACTACAAGGAACGTTTTATGATCATTGTCCATCATCTCAACAATTCGCGATCGCAGCGTGTGCTATGGCTGCTTGAAGAATTAGGTATCGAGTACGAGATCAAGCGTTACGAACGCGACACGGAAACGATGCTGGCACCAGAGTCCCTGCTGAGTGTCCATCCCCTCGGCAAGTCACCAGTAATCACAGATGGAGACCTGACAATTGCTGAGTCTGGCGCTATTATCGAATATCTAGTGGAGCGCTACGGCAATGGTCGCCTAGTCCCGGCATCGGGTACACCAGAGCGTCTACGCTATACGTATTGGCTGCACTACGCCGAAGGCTCTGCAATGCCACCCCTGGTGATGAGGCTCATCTTCAACAATTTCGGAATAGGGGACAGCAAGGTGATGGACGCATTTATCCTGCCCCAGATTAAGCTTCACTTTGACTACATCGAAGGCGAACTCGGTAAAAATACGTGGTTTGCGGGCGAGGAATTCACCGCAGCCGATATCCAAATGAGCTTTCCCCTGGAAATCGTCGCAGGAGTCCCCGAACAGGTCGAGAGCCGACCAAAAATCAAGGAATTTGTCGATCGCATTCATGCACGACCTGCTTACAAACGTGCGCTTGATCGTGGAGGCAGATACGACGTATCTTTTGATTAGACATCTGGTAGAAAAGACGTAGAGACGTAGCATTGCTACGTCTGTTGGGGTTTCGGGCAACGCATAATTAAATTCTGGAGATGTCTATTCCATTGCTTTAATTTGCTTGTTAGCTTCTGCTTGCGATCGCACCATTGCCTGTTTTAATGGTTGTTGTCCAAGGATTGCACTGACAAATTGGTTGTCAAAGTTGTTCATAATCACTGCCGAATATTTACCTGCTTGCCAAGGTATGGCATAATTAACACCAGCAATAAAAGGCGATCGCATCAAGTCTTTTTCATAACCTAATTTCTCTGCTACTGATTTGCGCGTCGGTAACGCAAACCCGGTTGCTGTCCAATGAAGCATTCCTTCAAAACCTGTCAGATAAGATATCAACTCCCAAGCTTCTGCTTTGTGCAATGCTTGTTTATTCATCACATAGGCAACTGTAAATACCATTGTGCCTTTTTTATTATTTATGCTCGGCACTTCTGCGGTAGCAAATTCCAGCTTGGGAAAGGTTTCTCTTAAATAAGGAATTGCCCAATTACCCTCAATCACCATCGCTGCTTTACCTTGACCGAACATTTCACTACCTGAGTTTGTCCCCACATCAGATTTTTGTGCGGAAGTACCGTCTTTTTGATACTGGTCTACGGCTAACTGCAATCCTTGTAAACCTGCTTCACTTGCAAAGGCAGCATAACCATTTTCTGTCACAAGTTGTCCGCCAAAGGCTTTGATTTTATAAGCTTGACGCGCTAATTCGGGAATTTCCCCAAAGCCATATTGATCGATTCTGCCGTCTTGATTGCGATCCACTGTCAACAGCTTCGAGTCGCTGCGGAGTTCATCCCAAGTTGTCGGAGGACTGCTCAAATTAGCTGCGGCGAAAGCTTGTTTATTATAAAACAGTGCCAGTGTAGAATAATCTTTAGGCAAACCATAAATATGATTTTGGTATTTGAAGCTGTCGAGTAGCGTCACCTGAAAGTCAGCTAAGTCAAATTCTGGTTTGATGTAAGCCTCAAGAGGTTCTAAGACATCCTGACTCATGAAAAAAGGAGCCTCTAACGCATCCAGATAAAAGACATCCGGTGCAGCTTCGCCGATAAAGCGAGTTTTAATTACATCCATGTATTGGTCATTGATGACTTCATGCTTGACTTTTATGCCCGGATGGTGTAATTGAAAGTCGTCTAATATCTGTTTTAACAATTTTTGTTCAGCCGGATTAGCAGCCCAGCTGCTAAGTTTAACGATAATTGGTGTAGGTGCAGTGGGTGCGATCGCTTCGGGTAGTTTTTGGCAACCGATAACAGTGAAGGCAATAGCGATCGCTACTACTACTCGCAAAAATTTCCACACGTTGCTGATCATTACTTGCGAAAAATGTTTCTTTTCACTTATGTTATAACTTCTCTGACTAAAGATTGATATATTGTTTGAGAAATGCAAGTTAATATAACGAATAATTATTAGCAGGGCTGAATAAAATAGATTAGTTCGTAGTCAGCGTTTAACCGCCCTATCTGTGGGTATTAAAATACTCAACTTGGCTCTGAGAATTAATGCAGTTATAGATTGTGAAAAACAATGTAGAGACGTAGCACTGCTACGTCTCTAGCAGTTTTGGATAACGCATATTTAAATTCGGTCAATGTCTATTAAAAAACTATAATAACCACCGAAATATTAAATGGATTCTGTAGAGTTTGATATCGGTGCTCCTTTAGTTCCAAAAATTACTCAGGTAGCAGCACCAGAAAGAGCAATTTCTCCTATAGCCAAATCCGGAACACCAGTTACTAAAAATGCTATCCGCACTTCGTTGCGAGCCTCAACTATAGATAGTGCTTTCGCTGCGCTTTACACAATTACCACCAGCGGCATTTTACCGAAAATTTGGGTAAAAGCCCCGTCCTGGAAGGACGGCTTTATATTCTATTATATTGTTTTATCTGCAATATTCCGTGATAAAATATAGAGATGATAGTAAGAGAAGCCAAGCTACTAAACGGAAACAAGGAACAATACCAGGCTCTTGATGATGCCATTCGCGCTGCCCAATTCATTAGAAATAAGGCGGTTCGCTATTGGATGGATAATCAAGGGGTTAGTAAAAGTGACTTATATAAGCTGTGCTCATACTTAGCAACTGAATTCGACTTTGCTTTAAAGTTAAATTCAGCAGCACGTCAAGCCAGTGCCGAAAGAGCTTGGGCTGCTATTTCAAGTTTCTACAAACGTTGTAAAAAGCAGGAGAAAAAGAAAGGTTATCCCAAGTTTAAAAAGCATTGTCGTTCGGTAGAGTATAAAGTCTCAGGTTGGAAACTATCTGATGATTGCAAAATTATTACTTTCACAGATGGCTTTAAGGTTGGTTCTTTATCTGTATTCTGCAATTCATCCACGCGAGAAGACCTTCATCGACTTAAAATCAACCGCGTTCGTGTAGTAAGAAAAGCGGATGGGTATTATGTCCAATTCTGCTTTGATGCTGACCGCAAGGAAGTTGGGAAATTCACTGGTAATGTTGTTGGGTTGGACTTGGGATTAAAATATTTCACGAAAGACCAAAATGATAATGCTGTAATTTATCCTCAATTCTTGTTCTCGTCAGAACGCAGACTCAAAAAAGCTCAAAAGCGGTTGAGTAAGAAGTTTGTCAAAGGTAAAAAACCTCAGTCAATCAATTATCACTCTTGCCGGAAACGACTAGGTAGAGTTCATCTAAAAATCCAAAGACAGCGTAAAGATTGGGCTGTAAAGCAAGCCCGATGCGTGGTTCACTCTAACGATGTGATTGTCTATGAGGATTTGAAGATTGCAAACATGGTCAAAAATCACCATTTGGCTAAGTCGATTTCTGATGCTAGCTGGTATCAGTTCACTCAATGGTTAGAATACTACGGGAAAATCTGGGATAAAGCAGTTGTGGCAGTAGCGCCCGCTTATACATCTCAAGATTGTAGCAATTGTGGACATAGAGTTAAAAAGTCACTCAGCACCCGGACTCATTCATGTTCTATCTGCGAGGTTGAAATATGCCGTGATACGAATGCGGCAATTAATATCCTCAAGAAAGGAATGAAGATATTAGGAGTTGAGTGGCAAAACAACAGTACCCAAGGGCATTGGGGATCTGCATCGAAAGATGGAAAGCATGGGGAGAAGACCGCCAATACTATTGATGGGAAACTTGATATAGCAAGCGGATTTCTGTGAACCATGAATTAGAATCCCCGTACCTAAAGGTCGGGGAGTATGTCAATTAGTAATTTCCTGGTGGATTTACATGCAAGTCCTGTGGCTATTGGGATGCTTACCTCAATTCCAATGTTGGTAAATCTAATTCAGCCAGTAGGTGCATATCTTTCAGAACGCGTCACAAGTCGATTCCACTATTCTATGAGGATTAATAGTCCGGCTCGCCTAGCATGGATAATTCTATTGCTTGGTATTGTAGCCTTCAGCTGGGGACTAGTTAATTCTCACCAACTGATTGTCTTGACATTGGGGATTCTTCTAGTCAGTAGTCTGCTTAACGGACTCGGATGTGCATCTTGGCTAAGTTGGATGGCTCAGATAGTTAAGCGCAAATTGCGCGGACGCTTTTTTGGCTTACGCAACAGTGTCGCTAGCCTGACTAATTTAATTTGTGTACCTTTGGCAGGTCTAGCTATATCAAAGTGGTATGGTGGCACAATCCAAGGTTATGGGGTAGTTGTGTCTATTGGCATTTTGTCGGGAATTCTCAGTTTGGGGTGTCAGTACTTCCAGCTTGATATTAATCCGCAGCAGCAAAATGCTTTACCCGATGGAATAAGTGAAAAAAAGGCTATTTTAATTGAAGCGATTGATCGGGATTTGCCGAATACCGAGAATACAGAAATAAAGAGTGATTCTAATAGTGGCAAAAGCATCTTCAAGGATTTTAACTTTTTGATGTTTATGTTGTATTTGGGCTTATGGACATTTGCCGTTAATCTCAGCGCTCCATTTTTTAACTATTACTTGTTGGACACACTGGATATAGATGTCACTTGCGTAACGACTTACGGTGGCTTGCGGGCAGGGGCAAATTTAGTGATGCTTATTCTCTGGGGCAAGTTGGCAGACAAAATCGGCAACCGTCCAATCTTGTTTTTCGTCGGGATTATCCTAGCAATTACACCGCTGCTGTGGCTGTTAATTGGTAACAGTCAGCTTGATATCTGGCTATGGTTGCCATTGTTACACATCCTTCTGGGCATAACTTGGGCGGGTATTGATTTGTGTAATAACAACATCCAACTAGGAGTAGCACCAGCTAAACATCAAGCAATTTATTTTGCGAATGCCGCTGCGGTGGCTGGAGTTAGTGGTGCTTTAGGTACAACTATAGGGGGCTTCGTCGTTCAATTTTCTATTTATGGCGGTTTACTCGGATTATTCGCTATCTCTGTTATATTCCGGCTAGTAGCTTTGATTCCCCTCGTCTTTGTGCGAGAACCGAAACATTAATTAGGGGCATGGGGAGTTGGGAGTTGGGAGTTTGGAGTTAGGAGTTGGGAGTTGGGAGTGGGGAGTGGGGAGTGGGGAGTGGGGAGTGGGGAGTTGGGAGTTGGGAGTTGGGAGTGGGGAGTGGGGAGTGGGGAGTGGGGAGTTGGGAGTTGGGAGTTAATCACTCCTCATTGATGATTCGGTTAAGCGATTTAAATATCTTTCGATTAAGAGGATGGCAACAATGTCATCTATCGGTCTTGGTGGTTGTCGCATACCTTGTGGCAATAGTTTTGAGAGTCCTTTGGGTGGGTACATCTGCCAATAGCGATCGCGTGCTTCTAAGCTGGTGTAACGCTCATCCACTAAAATGATATTCAGCGGCTCTTTAACTTGCTCAGTTATTTGCTGTTTCCAGCGTTTTGATGTAGTTTGATCGCCCATCACCATCAAGGAAATCGGGTAATTTTGACGTAGTTTCTCAAGTGATGCGATCGCCTCACTTGACAACACAACTTGATGATAATGTAGTTGCCGATCTAGCCCCATCACTGCTAAACCACACTTATCTTTACCCGGATCAAAGCCCAAAATCACTGGTTGGGTTGGCAAAAATTCACGAATATTCATATTAAATACGTCAATAGTTAATATTTAATAATTAAGTAACTACCAGAAATAAAAACACCTATTTCAACAAATTTCATTCATCTTATTTTCTTCCAATGCGAGCGTGCCCAATGCCCAATCCCCAATCCCCCATTCATTTTTTAGGTGCTAAAAATAATTTGTCCGTTTTGTATAACAAGTAATCTTACTTTCAGCGGTCCGACCGTATAAATATCTTCTGCTGCAACAGCTTTAATATCCACAGGTTGATCGTACTGCCTTAATTGAGCAATAAACCGAAGGACGGGACCCTCTACTTGAATATCTTCTACAATTCCTGCATTTCGGGCGCGAAATTGAGAAGCAGAAATCAGCAGTTGTAACCGCTGCTGCAACTGATAGGATGTCATAGTTTTCGGATCGGCAGTAGTTGTAGCTACGACTTGCCCCTCGGTAAAGACAACTTGATTTCGCGCTGCATCGGCAAAAAATTCTATCTGCTTTTCCCCCCTGACGTAATTACCAGCAGAGAAAATTCGCACCGCGTATTCTCTCCCATCACTAATCTGCTTGCTGAGTTGCTCAACCCTCTCTTGGGTAACACGTAATATTTGCACATTATTCACAGGATTTGTATTTGGTTCAGCTAATTCTATGTTGGCATTACGGTTAGCTTCTTGTAAAAGTTGAATCACAGCTTGACGGGCAACGACAGGTTCAGGAGCGCGAATTACGCCAGCAGCAATAACTTGACCCCGAACCAGGGCAACTTTACCCAAACGCAAGTAGCGAAAAGACTGGTAATATTTTTCTAGCCTTGCGACTTCCTCTTCTAGATAGTCCTGTTGTGTTTCTAGTTCTTTGAGACGAGATTCTCTTTGGGTAATTACTTGCTCTCGCGAGGCAATTGCTAAATTGCGCTCTCTAATGAGTCGATCTAGTTGGGAGATTTTTTGATCGCGCTGTTCGATAGTTTCTTGGCGATTAGCAAGTTCTCGATCGCGTTTTTTAATTGCTGTTTGAGCCTCTGCGATCGCTTTTTTGGCTTCATCAAACAATCGTTGGCGTTCTCCTCTCAACCGTTGAATTCCAGTCACTAGTTCTTTCTGTTGCTGGGAAACGCTTGAGAGTTGATTTATCGCTTGTTGATACCGACTAACAACTTGACTTAGTTGGTTTTGAGTGCGTTGCAGGTTCCCTTGAGTTTGAGCCTGTTGAGCAATAGTACGGTTTAATTGAGCTTGTGTTAAGAGTTGTTTAGCATTCGCCTCTTTTAACGATTGATTAGTCTGTTGCAATTGTTGTTGAGCTTGGGTTTGTTCTTTTTTTGCCTGATCTAGCTCAATCTCTACTTGACTTTTTTGCGCTTCTGTGGTTTTCAGCTGGTCGCGCTTGTGCCTTAAGTCTCTTTGAATATTTTCTAGCTCAAAGACTCCTTTACGCAATCCTTCATCAGCTGCGAATAAAATCCCTAAAGTTGATGCGGAAATTAAACCACCAGTGAAAATAGTTATCAAGACTGCCGTATTTTTGGGACGCAGCTTGAATAGAGAGAGACGTGCTTTGCCAACTCGTGTGCCAATGCGATCGCCCACGGTGGCTATCACACCCCCGATAATTAAAATTGCCGCTATCAGGATGTACCCGGTGGTCATCTTCAGCTACCGAATCCTTCCAGATACAGCCTACTACTTTCAGTCATTCTCTGCGGTTAATTTGAGGTTGGCAATAGCAATTAAGGGCAATTCACTTTTGAGATTTACCTACAGGTGAAGGTAAATCTCAAAAATGAACGAGGGCTATTGCCTAAGCCTCAATTGTATGCTACGTAAATTGCCTACTTAAAGTCACAGGTTTGTGAACAGTAATTTTTTTCTTGTGAATGGAAATCATCTTCTTTTCGCGCAAATCGCCCAGTAAACGGGTGACGGTGACGCGAGTCGAACCAATTGCCTCAGCGATCGCCTGATGAGATAGCTTCAAATCAATTGTAATTCCATCCGCACAAGGAATGCCAAAATCCCGACACAGAATCAACAGAAAACTCACCAACCTCGAACCCATATCTCGGTGAGCGAGAGTTTCAATCATCATCTCTGTCTGTAAAATCCGCGAAGATAGACCCCGCAACATTAGCATTGACAATTCGGGATTTTCCTTGAGCGATTGCTCAACCTGTTCAATTGGAGCTGAAAGCAAGTCCACGGGTGTAAAAGCAACGGCATGGTAAAACCGATCTGACTTGTTTCCTGTGAGTAATGACAATACACCAAAAACGCTATTTTCTCTTAGCAGTGCTACTGTTATTTCTTCTCCTGCCTCATAAACCCTGGAAAGTTTCACTGCACCCTTCAAAAGAAAATAAACTCTTTCGGCAGGATCTCCAGGAAAAAAGATCGTTTTATTGCGTTCAAACGTTTCCACAACCGGTGGAAACGCTCCGGTTGCCATTTGACGAAAAACATTTGCTAGGGCTTTATCTTGTGCCACGATCATCTACCTTCCCCTACCCAATGCCGGAAAAACTAAAACTGATTTCCTAAGAATACACCCGAAAAATCAATAACACACCGTCAACCTTTTTGTACTTTACTATACTTATGGTCATATATTCATAGCTCTTTGTTTCTAATGATACATAATTTTTGATAGTTCCAGCTACTAGTTCTTAATAGGTACGATCCAAAGTTGTACTCAACAGGTTTTTTATCAAAAAATTCACGCTTTCTTGAGAATATCTTAAGGAAGAAGCAAGAATTTATTTATTTCCCAAGGAACCTTAGACAAAATACTGCTTCAAACTGAAATAGAATTTTGATTTGGCTGATTGAGGCTATTTACTCAGGTTTAATCTATTGTCTGTAGAACTTTACACTTTTACTTAACTAATCTCACAATACCGTGCCTGCACATTATTGTGAGACTGCTGACAAAAACACTTCACCGCAATACAAGTCAATTTCAAAGGAATTTTAGCGTGCGATATGCCCCAGTTAGGATTTTGGATAACTTCTTTGAGTTTTGATGCTTGCATTAAATATAAGCAGAGAAAAACCAGAGAATCACCCCTGTTAGCAGTAAACAAACAATTCCCGTAACCCCAGCTAGGGGTTTTTTATTTTTACCGGTGAACCACTCAGAGACTTTACCCGTATAAGTAATTAACTCTGCTGTATCTAGGCAAGCGATCGAGAATACCCATCCAGCGTGCAATCCCCAAGCTAAACCTAAATTATTGCGATCGCTAAATCGTGCCAATACTAGCACCATTCCCATTAACCACAGTCCGGGTAATTGCGGTATGGTTTCACGTCGTTCCCAAACTAAATGTAGTAAAGCAAAAATCAAGCTAGAAATGATTGCTGCTACCCACACTGGGTAATCTTCCGCTAGTTGAGTGAACAAAAAACCCCGAAAAACCAATTCTTCTATACCACCAACAAACAAGGCTACCAAAAAAATAGGTAGCAAGATAGATTGCAATTGCTTTGTCTGGGACTCTTGCCAACTGCACCACGAAAGCCAAAATTGACCACCAAATACAATAGCTAAACTTAAGACTCCTAAAACAAAACCCAGTCCTAAAGAACCGAGAAGGGAAATATTTACATTCAAGCCATAATCTGAAAAAGATGTATTAGTGAGCCAATTTATACCCCAGAGAATAAAAGGTGCTAATAAATAAAGAGAAATTAATAAAGGCAATTTTTTTTCTGGCTGCAAAGGGTTGCCCAGCTGCAAATTCAGTGCTAATGCCGATATTATTGCCACTGGTAACCAGCATCCTATCCAGCCAATGAAAAAAGCCATCACTACCACCACCGCTGGTGCATTTTGTCCAAATGACACTAAGGTGTTGATTGATGGCTCAAATAATGCTATATAAACAGACAAAAACAAATACGACACACTTCTTGCAAACATAGATTTCTTGTTTTTTAATCAAGGTTTTACCAAAATTGGCAATCTCTACAAGATGTCTAATCGTATTTTTTTGACTCGACACAGCTTTTAAACAGAAGGTGTTAATTTTTCTTACATAGAAAACAAGTTATCAAGCTTTTAGCTTTAACTCATGCCTCAATCACGAAAAATTTACTCCTCTTCGTCATCATCATCTTCTTCTTCGTCTAATTCTAAGTCTTCATCTGCCTCAGTCAATTTTTTCTCAGCTTCACCAACTTGAATCAAGTGAATATGCTTGTATCCCAGCTTAATTTCAAACTCGTCACCTGATTTTAAGCCCATTGCTTTGGTGTAGGTGGCTCCAATCACAATCTGACCATTTTGATGTACGCTAACACGATAGGTCGGTTCACGCCCACGTCCATCTTTTGGTGCTTCTGGACTTAGAGGAATTCCTCTAGCTGATAGCAAAGCATCGTAGAAATCGGTCAGGTTTACTCGTACCTGACCACCTTTAGTAGTTGTGTAATAGCCACATTGCTTGGCTCTTTCTCGTCGTGGTAAAGTGGAAAGCTCTTTTACTTTACCAAGCAGTGCTTTTCCAGTTAATGGTGCGGTTGCGGTTTCAGTCATTACGCTCAAATTATCCTTAGTCTCTCCAAACTGATAAACGATATTGTCTCATGCCAATATTTGGCTTTTTGACACCTGCACGAAGCTACTTAAGACCCTAGGATAAGAGATGAATTCCTGCTTCTAAAAGCCATAAGAGCCGAGGGAAAAAGTAGTCTAGGTTTTCCAAAGAGTTTGCAGTGTAGATGTTCTTCACGCTCAACTCTTGTTTTCACCATCAACAGACGAACAGGTTGCATCTGAGTAGTGGGAGTTATCTCTTTCTATTCGTTCTATTATGTCGCCCACAATAGAATAGAGGTTACGGTTGTCACAGTCATTAATTTCGGTGAGCCTACAGCACTTTTAACAATCATTTGCCATCGTCAAGTGAAATAATTTTCTCATTTGGCGCGAATACGGCGGTGTCATCTTAAGCCAAGTTTACAATTTGTGGGGGTTCTACTACTAGAAATAAGTCGTAGACCAATGGTAAATGCTGGCTTTGAAGTTTTGGCGAAGCGCCCTTGTTACTCTTGATTAGTAAGATTTTCCTCTTCTTCATCTGAGCGTTTCTTAAAACAGCATAGTATTTACATACTGTTCTACAGGCATACACCCTTTTATCTTGCCAGTATAGACGAAAAGTTTCATCTTTATACATTACAAGGAAACAAAACTATAAAAATAGCCGCATAAAGGACGCCTATTTTTACTGGTTTTGTTGCCTCGTAATTTTATATTAAATACTAGCATGGACTAATAATAGCAAAATAGTTGTTTATTTTTGAATTAAAATTGCCAAGTTACTTTTATTTAAATCCCTGCCCTCGGAAAGCAAAAAACGGTGAGGATTTTCAGGAGCGCTTTATTACGGTCGGGTAAAAGGCTAGGATTTCGAGAAAGTTGACAGCAGAGATTTTCTCAAGGCAAAACTCCGGTCTTCGGTGCTTAATTACCAATGATTCCTTATTACTGGACAACTTTTAGAAAAATTCATCTAATTTCAAGGCAAAGTTTTGACAACTGAGGTAGTTCGCGAATTTTCTTGATTTCGCACTCAGCTTCACCGCAGGTAAAATATTCTGCGTCGGAGTCATGGAGAAAAAATTATCCCCAAATGGAGATTTTTATTACAAGCTTTAACAATTCTATATAACCAAAAACAGTATCGTTTAGCCACGGAAAGAGGGATTTTGCTATGGAAGGATTGTCTTGAGTGGACATTAACATATAGTTATATCTCAATGAGTGCAAGTGAGGATAGAGGTTCAGGCGATCGCCAAACCGATTCGGCATTTAGAGAACTAAGATTTTTCTGGTTATCCTTGAACTATGATCGGTAGCTCTTTTATCATCAGTCAATTAACAGCTGGCTTTTAATTAAGGGCAATATGAGTATGGGTCAATGAGTGCAAGGAATATGCATGTACTCATGATTTACTAGTCAGGCAAGATAATTTTAAGACTTTGGTAGGTGGAAATGGAAGTTCTTTTTAAGGTCATTCGGCAGACAGAAAATTCATCCCCTGTTGTACAAATTTACCGCTTAGAGGCAGAACCGGGCAATACAATCCTGGATTGTCTCAATCAGATTAAGTGGGAGCAAGATGGGACTTTAGCATATCGCAAAAATTGTCGCAATACAATTTGTGGTAGTTGCGCCATCCGAATCAATGGACGTTCGGCTTTAGCATGTAAGGAAAATCTCAAAAGTGAAATTGAAAGAAGAGAAAATATCCCAGAACCGGGAAGTAACGCGTCTTCTATTCCCGAAATCACGATCGCTCCGTTGGGTAATATGCCGGTGATTAAAGATTTAGTTGTCGATATGAGCAGTTTTTGGGATAATTTAGAGGCAATTGCTCCTTATGTGAGCACATCAGGGCGACAAGTTCCAGAAAGAGAATTTTTGCAAACACCACAAGAGCGATCGCTTCTCGACCAAACTGGCAATTGTATTATGTGTGGAGCTTGTTACTCTGAATGCAATGCCCGTGAAGTCAACTCAGATTTTGTTGGTCCCCATGCTCTTGCTAAAGCTTACCGCATGGTCGCAGACTCCCGCGATGGACTAAATGAAAATCGATTAGAAAATTACAACTATGATACTAAGTGCGATTCGTTACTAAGTGAATCACGGTGAAAGTCCGTACATAACTTAGTCAGTTAGCAATAACTGAACTCTCAGATTGATGTAAGTGAAAGTCTTACCCGCAAGATTCATGTGTGACTCCTTATCTGCCCACACCGAACAAGCTCGATTCTTGTAGAGTGAAGCTGGGAACAGGGTGCAATCAGACAACTGTTATGGGTTGACACTGGTGCTAACAGGGAGTTCCTACGGTGAAACAGAGCCTAGAAAAGTGACCCACTTCGGAGCGAAGCATAACAAAATCTTCGACTCAATCAGAGTTAAAACCCGCTGCATTTTTAGTAAATAGCAGCAAGAATCTAGGGTTTCTGATGGTTAAATTGGCTACACCTAACGGAACGAACAATCATCTGAGGGAACGAATAAAAACGATTTGAGAGTCTTGGAGCATTTTCGTACTCCAGGTAGGTAAGACGAGATACGGAATTCTCTCATGTCGGGTAGGACACGGCGTAATTGCTGTGAGGTATTCAGAGAACACTTAACGGAAAAAGAGCATGATTAGGCACAGTAATAATACTAGTGAATCTTGGAAGAATCTAAACTGGAAGAAATTCCGTAAGGATTTATTTCGCCTTCAATGTCGAGTGTTCAAAGCTATTCGAGCAGGAGACAAGCGGAAAGCTATGTCACTTCAAAAGCTTATTCTGAAATCCAAGGCAGCTAGATTTTTGGCAATTCGTCAAGTATCACAGCTAAATGCAGGGAAAAAGACAGCAGGAATCGACGGCAAAAAGTCCCTCAAATTTGAAGAACGATTTGAGTTAAGTGACCTGCTGAAAGTGTCCAGTAATAACTGGGTTCACCAGAAATTAAGGAGTATTCCCATTCCCAAAAAGGATGGAACTACCAGGATGCTTAAAATTCCCACTA
>NZ_JAOWRF010000039.1:0-1755 GCF_025753815.1 Plectonema radiosum NIES-515
CACCACGCTTCCCCATTCCCTCATTCGATGTAATCGTCATTGGCTCTGGAATTGGTGGTTTAGTGACAGCAACTCAGCTAGCCGCGAAGGGTGCTAAAGTGCTGGTGCTGGAACGTTATCTAATTCCTGGTGGTAGTGCTGGTTACTTTGAAAGGCAAGGCTATAAATTTGATGTTGGAGCGTCGATGATTTTCGGGTTTGGCGATCGCGGCACCACTAACTTATTAAAACGTGCTCTTGACGCTGTAAATGTCAGCTTAGAGACTATTCCCGACCCGGTGCAGATTCATTATCATCTGCCCGACAACTTCTCTCTTAAAGTTGATCGAGTTTATGATAAATTTTTGCAAAACCTGACTGCCAAATTTCCTCATGAAAAAGAAGGAATTCGTCGTTTTTATGACGAATGTTGGAAAGTCTTTAATTGCCTCAATCGCATGGATTTGCTGTCTCTAGAAGAACCTCGGTATTTGTTGCGGTCATTTTTCCAGCACCCACTATCGTGTCTCGGTTTAGCTAAGTATCTGCCCCAAAATGCCGGAGATGTGGCACGACGCTATATTAAAGACCCGGAATTATTAAAATTTATCGATATTGAGTGCTATTGCTGGTCTGTGGTGACTGCGGACATGACACCGATGATTAATGCGGGAATGGTTTTCTCCGACAGGCATTATGGAGGAGTTAACTACCCTAAAGGTGGGGTGGGACAAATTGCCCAAAAACTAGTTGAGGGTCTAGAAAAAGCTGGGGGTGAGATTCACTATCAAGCGAGAGTAACAAAAATCATTCAAGAAAATCAACGAGCCGTGGGCGTGGAACTGGCTAACGGTAAAATATACCTGGGAAAACGCATAGTTTCTAATGCTACACGCTGGGATACATTTGAAAATTTACTACCAGCAGAAGAAATACCAATTAGTGAAAAAAAGTGGCAACAACGCTATAAAAAATCGCCCAGTTTTCTCAGTTTGCACATGGGGGTAAAAAATTCGGTGTTGCCGAAGGGGACAGAATGCCATCACATTTTGCTTTCAGACTGGGAAAAAATGGCAGATGCAGAAGGAACAACTTTTGTTTCAATTCCCACTCTGCTTGACCCAGATTTAGCACCGACAGGTTATGATATAATTCACGCTTTCACGCCGCACTGGATTGGAGATTGGCAGAATTTATCAGCGGGTGAGTATGAGGCAAAGAAAGAAGAAGCTGCGTGGGGAATTATTGACCGCTTGGAGAAGATTTTTCCCGGAATAGATGCGGGATTGGATTATTTAGAGGTGGGAACACCGCGATCGCATCGTCGCTTTTTAGGTCGTGTTGATGGCACTTATGGACCAATTCCCCGACGCAAGTTGCGGGGTTTATTGGGAATGCCGTTTAATCGTACAGATATTCCCGGACTTTATTGTGTGGGGGATAGTAGTTTTCCCGGTCAGGGTTTGAATGCGGTGGCATTTTCCGGGTTTGCCTGCGCTCATCGCATTGCTGTAGATTTAGGGTTAGATTAAGCGCGAAAACAAAGAATGAGTGCAAGAAATCTAATAGACATCGACCGCTATGCTTATTATGCGTTACCCAGAACTTTTGTAGAGACGTAGCATTGCTACGTCTCTACATCTTTTCCAGCTACGTCTCTACATCTTTTCCAGCTACGTCTCTACATCTTTTCCAGCTACGTCTCTACATCTTTTCCAGCTACGTCTCTACATCTTTTCCAGCTACGTCTCTACATCTTTTCCAGCTACGTCTCTA
>NZ_JAOWRF010000039.1:1855-22276 GCF_025753815.1 Plectonema radiosum NIES-515
CATCTTTTCCAGCAGATGTATAATATAGACGACCAAATTATAGATTAAGCGCGATCGCAGTAGCAAACCTCTCTCAGGGCAGATGCAATTTAAGTTTGTTGGGTTTTACTGTACCTGGAATTGACGAATGGTAATTATTAGTGACAATCTAAATAATAGGTGCTGCATAAGCTGAATATGCAGGCATCTATTTATTGCATAGAAAGATACATAAAAGTCATCGATCATCAGGAGAACCAGGATCTATGAGTGCGACATCAAGATACTGGCATATTTGCCGAATTAGTCTTAAAAATCAAAGAACTGGATATGAATACAGTTTAGTTCCCATTGCCGAGGAATTTTGTTATTCAAATGTTCCTAGTTCCCAAACTAGGGAGATGCAAGCTTTTCTGCTATCCAATTACAGCTTTAACTCAGGCTTTGTTGATGTTGCAACTCGTGCAAAAGCTGGATTTTGTTTGCGGTGCTATGTTAGCGAACCGATTCTCAAAGCTTGTCAAAAGATAGATAGTCTGTTTAGTGGTGATAAGTCGTTTACGTACAAGGATTTACTGCCATTTGTACTGAATGATGATGGAAAAACGCCGATTATTTTAGATAGCGATCGCAAAACTCAACTTCTGGTGGATGCAAACGGTGAAACGAAAACATCAACTTTTAAATTTTTTACGGTTGAGGTTTTGCGAACATATAACGCTGATGCCTCTAGTATGAGCTTAGATAATTGGGTATACTTGCAAACTAGACAAAATTCCGAAGTTAAAGATTTCTTATCAGAGTTTGGTTTTCAGAATCTCAGTGACTGGGCTTTGATGAATCGAGTTAGACCGAAACAGATTGAAAAATTATCTGTACGCGATCGCAATTTAGTCGAAGTCTTTCATTCAGTTTATCGTCGAGACAGACAGAATCAGCGCCAAGTCGGTGCAAAAAGATGTCCTGACCCCCATAGTGCCCAACTGCAAGAAATGTTAAAAAGCTTGCAGGAACGAGGTGTCGTAATTAAAACCACAGTTGAGTTGACAAAAGAACTCAAATATGTAGCAACCCAACTCAGACAATATGACATCTGGAGTTACCGAGAACCTTTAGAAATTCAAGACCCGGATACAGGAAATTATACAACCAGAGTGGATTTACCCAATGATTCCCAAGATGAATTAGATGTAGAACAACGGGAAATGATAGAGTTTTTGCATGAGCAACTCAAAAGCTCGTTAGTTGAGGCAATCAAACAACAGATTAGCGATCGCTTAAGCGAGTTGCAAAAAAGCCGAAAATATGCAGCTTTTGCCGCTCAATTCATTCTGGGATTGCAACTTTATTACTGTCAGCAGATGCCTTTGAAGGATGTTGGTCTTAAATTGGGTATGTCAAGTTGGGATCAAACTAGACGGATATTAAATCCGGGAGAATTACTTTCCAAAGTTCGCACGCAAACAGTACAACAAGTTATCGAAAAAATTTTAGCAGAGGCTAATTCAAAAGGTCTAACTGAAATTCCCCCAAAAATAGAATATCTCAAAACTGTGGTTGAGCAAATTGAAGCTTTTGCTGATGCCGAAATTTTTCAAAAAGCCGCAGAAGAAATTAGAGCGGGAAAAAGCCGGAGTCTAGATAGCTTATATGCACAGGAACTTCGTCAAAATATAAATAATTAAAAATCCGCACTCATTCACTAAAGATATGCATAATTCCACTGATATAAGATTGTTATTACCTGAATCTATTTGGTTAGAATCAGAACATTTTGAAGAAGCGAAAAAAATGACCGATGGTCATTCGCTTCCCATCTTGCAGACAAGACCCGCTGGGAGCGATCGCTCTAATAATGAAGCTGATAAATGGCAAACTTATCTGAATGCACTAGCGCTACTTGGCTTTGAAGAATGGCTAAGTACACGCATCACCCAGCAACCAATTAAGCGCGATTCAAATATCAGCTATCTCAAAGTTGGTGAATTTAAACTTTGTCTAATTGCTACAGAACATATACTTGACGAACAGGTAAATTTAGCAGTAGATTTCATTGAAAGACCAGAATTAGCGGCTCATTTCTATGTATTACTTGAAGTCTTAGAAGAGCAAGAAGAAGTAATAATTAGAGGCTTTTTGCGTTACGATGAACTAATTAATTATACAACAATCAAATTACAACCACGAGATAGTTTTTATCGGCTACCGTTAGCCGAATTTAATCCAGAACCAAATCACCTAATATTTTACTCGCGTTTTTTAGAACCGACAGCTATTCCTTTACCTGTAGCCACAGAAACAAAAGCAGAAGAAAGTTTAGTTGGATATCTACAAGAAACTACAACTAAATTAAGCCAATGGTTACAAGGTGTAATTGATGAAAGTTGGCAAGCTATTGATACACTTATTAGCCCAGAAGTAAATTTAGCTTTCAGCACTAGGAGTGTTGAAGTAGCGACAAAGCGAGGCAAATTGATTGACTTAGGAATACAATTAAGTCATCAAACTGTGGCACTACTAGTCAATATCACCGAAGAAGCTGAAGAAAAAATATCTATTTCCATACAATTGCATCCAACGGGTAAAGAAAAATATTTGCCACTAAATATCAAAGTTACTTTATTATCTAAAGTGGGTAATATTCTTCAGCAAGTCGAAGCTAGAGGTCAAGATAATTACATTCAACTTAAGCTTTTTAAAGGTGAAAGAGGTAAACGCTTTAGCATTAAGGTTAGTTTGGACGAGCTTAGTGTTATAGAAAATTTTGAATTGTAATATTATGTCCTGATAATTAACATTAATAAAAATATCGCAACCCTGGTAGAGAGGTTCGGTGTGGAACGTCTTTGCAATAATCGTAGAGAGGTTCCAGTGGAAGCAATACGGTTCGGTTAACGTATGTAGAGACTAGCAAGTGCAACGTCTCTACAAGGGTTTTGGGTTCACAAATATTCTTAACCGAACCGTATTGCCAGTGGAACGTCTTTACAATATATGTGATTCCCCAATCTATTTGTTGGGGGTGTAAATTTGCACAATTGGTGCTGGTGCAAGTTCTGACAAATTAACCGATTTTAACAATTTAGTCCAATCTTCAACAAAAGTACCAATCCCTGGATTATTGCGCCGTAATTCTCCTAAATTACTAACCGCATCATACCAAATCTTATTAGCGATATAAACTTTGTACTTCTGTGATTTTGCGTTATTTAACTGTTGTTGCAGTTCTGGGGTTAGTGTCACTCGTCGCATCCACGCATCAACAAAATACACAGACTTATTTTCAGACGGACTACAATTAACGTTGAAATACCAATGATATTTTAAGTTTGGCTTCAGAGCGTATTGAGTATTTGGTGGCAGTTTGACACTAATTATTCCCGGTTTTCCTGGTAAGGTAATTGGTGTACGCCAAATATCGTTACCTTCTCGATCCTGCAAGACAAACTCTCCAAAACGGATATCGCTAGGTAACTCTGGAATATAAATCCAAAAGCTAGGATACTCGCTGATTGTTGTTCCTAAAAAGGATTTCTTGTTAGTTTCCTCACCAGGAACTAAGGCTGTCAACGGCGTTTTTAAGTTAGGACAATCACCACGTCGGCTTGTTCCTCCTCGACGCCGACCTGTAGGATCTCCATCATCGGGAAATTGCTGATCGGCAGGTTTATTTTGTTTGATAGTGAATGATTGTGCTTGAACTTGTGATGTTGCCAAACTAAAAAATAGTAAAGTAATCAAAGTAAGTTTTAAGTAACATAAAACAGACCTAACCCCCCAATGAGGGAAGGGGGAGTTAAAGCCTCTCTCCTTGTAGGAGAGAGGTTTGGAGAGAGGTCTTAGATTTAATTTATTTTTACTCATATTCACGAATTTAAATGTTTTTTGTTTATACGGGGACGCGGTAATATTTTCAGGACAACTGCACTAACAATTAACGCTAATGCTGATGGAATGAGTGGTATCCACCCGGAGAGTGTAAATATACTAAAACAGATAGTAAAAATTGCGATTAACCCTATAGCGATCGCTAATCCTAAATAAAGTGGTTGTTGAATCCTCCAAGCGATAATTCCTCCTAATAATGACCATCCCCATACCCAAAGCGCTTCCATCCACCCAGACCACCACCACAACAAAGGTCTTTTGTCAAGCACTGCACTGAGAATCTGACCGATCATCTGTGCTTGCACAAATACCCCCGGAATTTGCTTATTATTGTCTGCTGCGTTGCTGCTGTAGGGGGTTTTCCAATAATCAGAACTGCTTGAGGCTGTAACCCCAATTAAAACGATGCGATTCTTTAGTGATTCGATTAACTCAGGCTTAATTTGGTCAGTTAAAATATCTTTTAAAGCTACTTGTCGAGCAATCTTTTGTGGAGAAAGTAAAGAACGATAATTCAGCAATATTTGATAACCGGATGCATCAATTTTTTGATAACCGCTGGTGTGGGATTTTAATTCCTTAAATTCTACATCGCCAATTTGCAAATTTTTGTTTGAATTGATTTTCCATCTAATACCTTGTGCGTTCAAATAATGTTGTGCTAACTGAAAGTTAAAAGAATGTTCTGCCACACAGGGAGATTTCGCTGGGGGAGTTAAGTGTAAAAGTTGACGACGAGCGATATCACCTTCATCCGCGACAAAATCACTAAAACTCTGGCGTTGTATTGGGACTTTAGGTGGTGGTGGAACGCCATCCTGTGCTTGATCGACGGGTGCGGCAACTTTACAGACTGCAAACAGGCGATCGTCGTGTTGCAAGCGATTTGCTAAATCAGGATATTTACGGTCAAAAGGAAAATCATGATATATATCTATACCAATCGCTTTGGGTTGATATGAGTCTAGTTTTTGCAAAAGTTGATTGAATGCTTGGTCTGATAGCGACCAACGCAGATTCATTTTTTGCTGTGTTTGATATTGAATATCTGCTTCATCAATTGTGACGATTAATAAACGGGAATCTGGCTTTTCATCAGGCGATCGCAACTGCATTAAATGGTCATAAGATTGTAATTCCCAAGGTTGCAGCATCCCTAAATAGCGTACTCCCATGACTAAGGTTCCCACAAGTAAACTGGCAATCAATAGCGTTGACAAGCTATGCTGAAGTCGAATTTTGTCGCTTTGGGTAGAAATAACCGTTTTTGCCGATTGTGACCAAATCATCGGTGCTACAGCAGGGTTTTGACAAATTACGGGTAGCCAAGTAGCGCAGGGGTATTCTTTTTCTAATCCTTGCAGTCTTTCCCTTGCATAACGCACTGCTGCATATAAAGATTGTCCGCTGGAAAATTCCGCGAGAAAATACTTTAGAAATTTTTGCGCTACCAGATCGGGGACTGGTTCTCGCATAACAATTACTTGGGGAATCTGCAAACTTTGTAGTTGCTGCGCTAAACCCAAACCATCGCAAGAGTTAAAAATTGCTAACTTCAAACCGCGTGCGATCGCTTGAGACAGAGCATACTTTAATTGATCCAGCGTTAAACTATCTGTATGATTAAGTTGCAACCATCCTTTTTCTTTAGTGCAGCTATGACCAGCAAAAAAGAGAATATCCCAATTTTGTTTCCAAATGCGATCGTTTAAATCGTTTAACGATGGTTCTACTAAAAATTCAATCTCTGCTTGATGCGATAATTCTTCTAAGAAAGTTCGATCCTGACTAATTTCAATTCCTCGACTATCACCAAAAATAGCCAAAATTTTAACTTTTTTTTCACTGCTATTTGCATGAATTATATTCGGTTGTTGATATTCTGCTGCACTTAACGCAACTTCCGCACGAGGATAATCTGTAAAAAAGTTCCACAAATGCCAAGGAAGATGCCGCAATTGATTATCATTGGTTTCAATAATAAAGCGAATTTCTGCGGATGGTTCTAATTGCGTGCGTAATTGTTGGTCAATTTTGTGAAACTGCGTTGAATTAAGCCATGCATTTATGCTGTTGTCTAGCTGTTCGCATAAATCGTGAAGATCGACTTCCGAAATATTAGTTACATAATCGGATTCAATTTCAAAATCGTCGTCAACTTCAGCTTCGACATTCAGACGCAAACCGAGACGTTGATGAAAAAGTGAATAAAGCGATCGCCAATTGCGGTATATTGCAGTAATTTCTGGTGCAGCTGGCAAACTAGCAGTAAACTTCATTCCGTAAGGGTTGTTTTGTTCCCCAAGCTGGACAGTTACCGCTGGAAAGCCATCCTCTAAATTACCCTGTCCTAAGCTTAAAACAACTAACCTACTCATCTTTGTCTGACAAAACAACGGTCAGATATTAGATTCCCAAATTAAAGTAGCATTTCCGCAAATTGTTGACATCAGCCTTGCGTTAGATTTGCAAAAATGAAATTACGCTATCCTGATTACTGATATGAAATTTTACATAGAAGCATAAAATAATTGAACAAATATTAATTTTAATCACTTTCCGCAAAAATTACTTGCTCGTAAAGGTCGGTCAATGCAATTTTAAAATCAACCGTTTCAAATAATAAAGTTGCAAATTCACCTTCAATTTCGTCAAAAATCCATTTCCCATCAGCAGTTTTTACATAATGCATCACATGATATTGATATTGGTCAATTAAAATATATTCCTTAAATTCAGGGATAGAACGGTAGTAAAGAAATTTATTACCCTGGTCATAATTTTGAGTTGATTTAGATAAAACTTCCGCAATTAGTAACGGATTCATTACAGTTGTTGTACTTGTTCCTGTATAAACAGGTTGTCCTTGAATTACCATCACATCTGGATAGGTATATTGCCGATACTTCGGTATCCATAAACGTACATCACCGATATAAACTCGATAATTTTGCCCTTTTAGGGAAAATTTTAGGTTTGCATAAAAGTTCCCTGCAATTTGATTATGATTTGTAGTGCCACCTGTCATCGGAACAATTTCTCCATCACGGTATTCGCTTTTATATTCTGCCTTTTCTTCTAGTTCTAAATATTCTTCAGGTGTGTAATCGCGATTTTGTGTTTCTAACTGCATAAAAATACCACCTATTCTTGTACTGCTATGCTCATATTTTTTGGGCAGAAAACTACCGTTATCAAGGTAGACGAGGTTTAAACAATCTTTATTTTACTTGCTGCTCTCGTCGCTTTTTCCCGTGCTTCTCGAACATCAACACCTTTAGCTAACGCTACTCCCATTCTTCTATATGGATGAGCATTAGGTTTACCAAACAGTTTAATATCAACATCTTTTTCTGACAAGGCATCAGCAACACCTGTGAAAGCGATATTATCTGACTTTTCCGAAGCTAAAATTACCGCACTGGCTGATGCTCCCAACTGTTCTATATTGGGAATAGGTAAATTTAAAATAGCTCTTAAATGCAATTCAAATTCATTCAAATTTTGGGATATTAACGTCACCATGCCTGTATCATGAGGTCTAGGGGAAAGCTCCGAAAAAATAACTTCATCTTTAGTAATGAAAAACTCAACACCAAAGAGTCCCGCACCTCCTAAAGCATCGGTAACTTTTTTAGCGATTTCTTCAGCATCGAATATCATTTTTTCCGAAATTATAGCAGGTTGCCAAGACTCTTGATAATCTCCTCTTTCTTGACGATGACCGATAGGAGAACAGAAAATAGTCGGTGCATCCCACTGTTTGATTGTCAATAAAGTTATTTCAATTTCAAAATTGATAAATTCTTCAACAATTACCTTTTGACTATCACCTCTAGAATTAGCGATCGCACTCTGCCAAGCTTTCTCAACCTCACTCTTCTCCTGCACAACAGATTGACCTTTTCCTGATGATGACATCACAGGTTTAACAACATTAGTAAACCCAATTTCATCACTAACAGCAATCAACTCTTCTAAATTTTCCGCATAACCATATTTAGCAGTTCTAATCCCTAATTCCTTATGTGCTAATTCTCTAATTCTGTCACGATTCATCGTATAATTAGTAGCTGCCGCAGTTGGAATAACCGTAATTCCTCTTGATTCAAACTCCAATAACTTTTCCGTTCTAATCGCTTCAATTTCTGGGATGATAAAATCAGGCTGATGTTTAGTAACTATCGCTTCTAAATCATCTCCACTCAGCATAGAAATAACTTCAAAACAGTCAGCGACTTGCATAGCTGGAGCATTCGCATAGCGGTCAACCGCAATTACATAATTACCCAGACGTTGAGCAGCAATTACAAACTCCTTCCCCAATTCTCCCGAACCTAACAGCATCAACTTTTGCGGCAACTTCATACAACTACTCATTAACTCTCTGCGTCCTCTGCGTCCTCTGCGGTTCGTTATTCTAATTATCATCTTCCTAATAATCAAACCTAGCACCGCGAAGTTGTAAATCTTTACGTTGATTTTCTTTTAAACCAATACCTTCACCAAACCGACACTCATCTACAAGAGCATTTAACCATATAGTTTCATTCAGAGTTGCACCTTGCAAATCCGCATTTCTTAAATTTGCATTAGTCAAGTTAGCAAATAATAAATCTGCATTTTTTAACCTGCTATTTTGGAGATTTGCTTTTGACAAATTACCACGAATAAAGTTGACTTCATCTAAAATCAAGTTAGATAAATCGGCTTCTATTAAATTCGGAAATTTTAGCTGAGTTTGATTGTCTAAAAACCGCATTAAACAATTTATGTTTGCTTCATTTAAGCGCATTTTGGTTAAAAATTCATAACGAGCTATACCAAGTTGTTGGAGTAGTTGCAATCGTTGTTTGGGAGTTTGTTGTAAAAATTGGATAGCTTGGAACCGGAGGTTTTGAGTTGTGGATTGTAACATATAATATTTTCTCACGCAGAGGCGCAGAGGCGCAAAGAAAGAAGTTTAATTTAGAGAATTTGCAATATTTTCCGGAAAAATGCAAGTATCATTTGTTTAGTATTTACAGGCTTAATCGATAAAATATGAAAAAAATGTTTATTAGCAAGAAAAGAAAAAAAGGTTGGTTAATAATAATGTTGACGGGGATTTTTTTAGGGTTATTTACTTGCTTTTTGGCTGATATTGTTAGAGCGAGAGTTATAAATGTTGATAAGTTGGTGAAACAATTAGAAGAGCAACGTGAAAAACAAATAGATAATCCTCGTTTGATTCAGAAAATTGCGGTACAAAGGGGTTTTGAGTATGAAAAAGGACTAGACTTTAAATGTTTATCATGGTCTACATATCCGGTTAGTAATGGTTGGACAAATCAAATAGGGGATCGCGATTTTATTCTAGATTTTTATATTCCACCAGACAAAAAAGCGATAATTTGTACAACACCAATTTTAGCAGCTGCGTTAACTGCTGAAACTCACAAACCATTTTTGTATGAGGTTTACCCAACTGATTACGGTTTGCATATTCGCATTACCATCGGTCTTTCTGAAGTTGGAGATGCTTGTCAAAGTTTGACAGGAAATATTAATTGTGCAAATTCTATATTATCGCGTCAAGTGATAGTACGGCATGAACCGTAGAAAATTATTAGACATAGGAGTAGAAATTAAATATGCGTTATCCAGAACCTTTGTAGAGACGTAGCACAGAATAGTCTCTACATTCTTTTTCACGTCTGTGTCTATTCTATCAATCCATCTCTGCTAATTCCATCCAACGTTCAGTCGCTACATCGATCGCTTGCTTGAGTGTTTCCACTTGGTCGTACAATTTCTGCACTTGAGTATAATTCCCTGATGGGACATTTTTTAGGGCTTTTTCTACTTGTGCTTTCTCTTCTTCTAACTTAGCAATTTTACCTTCCAACTGCTCAAATTCTCGCTTTTCCCAAGTTGATATGCGACGCTTTTTAGTTTCTGTATTTTTCGGTTCAGCATCTACAGTTTTCGGCTTTTCTTTAACAGTAGCGATTTGTTGTAGTGCTGCTTCTTCGGCTTTTTTGTAGTCGATATAAATTGAGTAGTTACCGGGATATTCACGGAAATTACCACCGTCTTCCAAGGCAAAAACTTTGTCAATTGTTCTGTCTAAAAAGTAGCGATCGTGAGAAACTACAATTACACAGCCAGAAAAATCTTCTAAATATTCTTCTAGCACTGCTAATGTTTGCACATCTAAATCGTTTGTGGGTTCATCGAGAATTAACACGTTAGGTGCGCTCATGAGAACGCGTAACAAAAATAAGCGTCGTTTTTCACCACCAGAAAGTTGATGAATTGGTGAATATTGCTGGTTTCCGGGAAACAAAAATCGCTCCAACATTTGCGAAGCTGTAATTTGTGTTCCATCAGAAATTTTGACAAATTCTCCTTCTTCTTTGATATAGTCAATTACCCGCTGATTTTCGTCTAACGCTGTGAGTAATTCTTCGGAATGTTGGTCAAAATAGCCGATGTGAATTGTCGAACCAATTTCTACATTCCCAGAATCTGGCTCAATGCGTTTGGTGATAATATCCATTAAAGTCGATTTTCCTGCACCGTTACCACCAATAATGCCGATGCGGTCTTCTGGACTAAATTCGTAGGTAAAATCTTTAATTAAAGTGCGTCCATTGTATGCTTTGGATATATTATTTAGTTCAATAACTTTCTTGCCAATGCGACGACCTACTGTAGAAATATCAACTTTACCCTGAACTTGTTTAAACTCAGTTTCTTGCATGGCATGAGCGCGATCAATTCTCGCTTTTTGCTTCGTACTTCTGGCTTTGGGTCCTTTTTTCAGCCATTCTAATTCGCGTCGCAATACCCCTTGATGTTTGCGTTGACTGCTAACAGCAGATTCTTCCGCTAAAGCCTTCTTTTCTAGATAGTATGAGTAGTTACCTGCGTATGTGTAAATGTCGCCTCGGTCAATTTCAATGATACGATTGGTAACGCGATCTAAAAAGTAGCGATCGTGAGTTATTAATAAGAGTGCGCCGCGAAAACGATTTAAGTAAGTTTGCAACCATTCCACAGAAAGAGCATCTAAATGGTTTGTAGGCTCATCCATCAGCAAAACATCCGGTTCTGAAAGCAAAGCTGTTGCTAAAGCAATGCGCTTGCGATAGCCTCCAGATAATGTGCCGATAATGGCGTTAAAGTCGGAAATTCCTAACTTTGTCAAGATGATTTTGGCGTTAGTTTCTAACTCCCAAGCACCAGTCGCTTCCATCTGTTGCATGACTACAGACAAGCGGGACATTAACTGATTATTTTCTGGGTTGTGAGCTATTTTATCAGAAAGTTCTTCATACTCACGCACTAAAGCCATTTGTTCACCGCTGTCAGCAAAAACTTGCTCTAAAACTGTGCAATTTTCGTCTAAGTCTGGTTGCTGGGGAAGGTATATAATTTTAGAGTTATTAACTAAAATTTGACCGCTATCAAGGGTTTCTAATCCAGCTATCATTTTTAATAATGTTGATTTGCCAGAACCATTAGTGCCAATTAAGCCTACTTTATCAGTTGCATCTAGACTAAAGCTGGCATCTTTGAAAATTTCTTTGATGCCAAAGTCTTTACTGATTGATTGTAATGTAATAATACTCATGTAATTAGTTAGGAGTTAGGAGTTAGGAGTTAGGAGTTAGGAGTTAGGAGTTAGGTAGAGACGTTCCGCACCGAACGTCTGTACGAGAGGTGCCCGAACATCTGTAAGAGAGTTATTAGTGAGTAGGATGAGCATTGCCCACCCTACGTTTGATGAAGTTTATACAAATAAATCCAAGGGCAAATGTCCATACATTTCGTTGATTCCCCCTTCATTGTAAGATTGGCAAGACACCAATACACCTCGATGATGTCCTGGGTAGGAATCAAGATAACACAAGCCGTTTTTGCCGTTTAATTTAATGTAAACTGGACCTTCAATTGGTGGCAAATTACTCGGGACTTCATAACCCAAAGCTTGGGAATAAGTTTTCGTGGCAAGCATTCCTTCTTCTTCTGTATCAGCGCAAATTCCTAAAATTTGATAATCAGAAAGGCTGGTTAACAAAAGTAATCCCTGACGGATTAAAACTTTTTCTGATGGCTTGACAACAGGTGCGATATCCAGACAGTTAAATTTATTCAGGATTTTTTTCGCTTCTGAGACAGTGAGATTCGTGTGATTGGGTGTTGACATAAATATGTTTATTATGTCCTTGGTGTTTATGGTTGTATTTTAGTTGAGGATTGCTCACTTTAATACCCTAAATTAGGGTTCATTTTGAAGATTGCCCATATTGAAGAGAAAAGGTACGCTGCTCTTAGAATCTCCACTCATCACGAGGACTTTGGGCATTTGGGCACCACCGCTTCTCCAAGCTTCAATGGCTTCTTTTTGTAGAACCAATTGCCCACCTTGAGCTTTGAGAGTCTCTGCTAAGAGTCTTTGAGCTTCGGCTCTGCCTTTTGCGCGATTAACATCTGCTTGGGCTTCTTGTTCGGCTTCTCGTGCTATGTAGACGGCTCTTTGTGCCCGTTGTTCCGCGATTTGTTTCTCCTCAACTGCTTTGGCAAATTCTGGCGAAAAGGTTAAGTCAATGACACTTGTATCTAATACTATTATTCCATATTTTTCTAGGCGATCGCTTAACGCCTGATCAAAATCTTCTTTTAACTCAGTTCTTTTGGTAATTGCTTCTTCTACTGTTCTTTTTGCTGCCGCTATTTTAAAGGCTTCTTGTGTCTGGGGAGCAATGATTTTTGAGACGATATTCTCTAAAGTTCCTTGTTTCCTTCTGACTTCCACTACCTTTACCGGATCGAGACGAAAGTTGATGGCAAATCTCGCAGTTAAATTTTGCAGATCCTTAGTAGAACTTTCTGCCGGCACTTCAAATTTTTGCACTGTCAAATCATACACATCTATTACTGAGATGAAAGGCGGTTTTAGGTGGATACCTTCTACTAAAGCACCATCTCTGGCTTTACCCAAGACACTAATCACGGCTGCTTGTCCTGGGTTAATAATTATAAAAGCATTTAGGCTTAAAATAACAATTATTGCCGCTAAAAATCCGGCTACTATCGTTTGCCAATTCCCTGATTGCTGATTTTTCAATTTTTTTCTCCTTCCTTCATACCGAGAAATAAGTAAAATACTACGGATAAATCCGACACTACCAAATAGTTCAAACTTCTGCTATCTCAAGAGTATCATCAGTTACAGAAACTCTTGAGTTCTCATTCAATCAAGAATAGGGGTAAAGGGGAAAGGGGAAGCACTTGTCTTACGACACGCTTAAAAGAACGTGCAGGGAAAGGGGTAAGAAATATAGAGTTATAGTGAATAAATCCGTACTTTATTTCCATACCTTTCCCCTTTACCCCTTCCCCTTTTCCCCTCCCCAATCAAGTCTTCCATTTTCATAACTCAGTACCTAAGAGTCAAGACTCAAGACTTTCTAACGTGCTAATATCAATGCTCACTCAACTGTAAACGGCTGTGTCTACTGTATTAAAATCTCGTCGGATGTTAAAAAGGCCTGGAAATTCAGTACATCCTTTCCAACGCTTGCTTGATTATGGACATGAATATCGTCAACAAATTTGGTTAGCTAGTGTTTGTTCTATTCTCAATAAAGTTTTCGACTTAGCACCACCAGCTTTAATTGGTATTGCTTTGGATGTGGTCGTAAAAAAGCAAGATTCTATTATTGCACAGGTGGGAATAAAAGATACCTTTGGGCAATTTTTGATTTTGGCGTTACTGACTGCCATCACTTGGATTTTTGAATCGGTTTTTCAGTACTTTTACAGCTTGCTATGGCGCAATTTGGCACAGAATATTCAGCATAATTTGCGTTTGGATGCTTACAGTCATTTACAAGAGTTGGAATTAGCTTATTTTGAAGAACGCAGTACTGGTGGTTTAATGTCTATCCTTAGTGATGATGTTAACCAATTAGAGCGCTTTTTGGATGTGGGAGCAAATGACATTATTCAAGTTCTGACAACTATTGTAATTATTGGTGGTGCTTTCTTTATTCTAGCTCCTAGTGTGGCGTGGCTGGCAATATTACCGATGCCATTTATCGTTTTCGGTTCGGTTGCTTTCCAAAAATTGCTGGCACCACGCTATGCTGATGTGCGAGAAAAGGTAGGCTTACTTAATGGAAGGTTATCTAATAATATCAGCGGCATTACTACGATTAAAAGTTTTACGGCTGAAGATTATGAAAAGGCACGTTTAAGAGCAGATAGTGAAGCTTATCGGCAAAGTAATACAAAAGCGATCGCTCTCTCTTCTGCCTTTATACCATTGATTCGGATGCTGATTTTAATCGCTTTCACAGTCTTGCTCATTTTTGGTGGTATGGAAGCTGTCGCTGGAAGAATGTCTGTAGGAACTTACAGCGTTTTAGTGTTTTTAGTTCAACTGTTATTATGGCCCCTAACTAGATTAGGTGATACTTTTGATTTATATCAACGAGCAATGGCTTCTACAAATCGGATCATGGATTTGCTAGATACACAAATCGCCATTCATCCCGGAAATGTGCCTTTACCTGTTGAGACTGTACGCGGTGAAGTAGTATTGAAAAATGTCAGTTTTGCTTATCTTGATAGGCAAGGGATAATTGAGAATTTATCATTACATATCCCGGCAGGAAAAACAATTGCAATTGTTGGTTCTACTGGTTCTGGTAAAAGCACTTTAGTCAAACTTTTGTTACGGTTTTACGAAGTGCGATCGGGAAATATTACCGTTGATGGTATAGAGTTAAAAAAGTTGAATTTGCGAGATTTACGCCGCTGCATTGGCTTGGTAAGTCAAGATGTATTTCTGTTTCATGGTACTGTAGCAGAAAATATTGCTTATGGCAGCTTTGATGCCACTGAAAAAGAAATAATCACGGCAGCTAAGGTGGCTGAGGCTCACGAATTTATTACGCGATTGCCTCAAGATTATGAGACAATTGTGGGAGAACGGGGACAAAAGCTATCTGGTGGACAAAAACAACGAATTGCGATCGCTCGCGCAATTTTGAAAAATCCACCCATTTTGATTTTAGACGAAGCTACCTCGGCGGTGGATAATGAAACAGAAGCCGCAATTGCGCGATCGCTCAAACGGATTACAGTTAATCGAACCACGATAGCGATCGCTCATCGACTTTCCACCATCCGCAATGCCGATTGCATTTATGTCATGGAACATGGGAAATTAGTAGAATCCGGAACCCATGAACAACTAGTAGAGAAAAATGGCATTTATGAAAGTCTCTGGCGCGTACAATCTGGTTTAAAATAAGTTTCGCGCACTCGTAGCAAAGATGTCTTGAGAAGCTTTGCACCTTGGCACGAGTCGAATTTTTTTGAACTTTTATGAAGTGAATTTTTAATTATTATGATGTTTGGTAGTACCCAGTCGGAATCAGGAGATAACAAGTGGCGTCGCAACTTGGATAAATTTGTCAAAGCAAATCAGCAAGAATTAGCGGCGTTATCTTGGGCATTATGGTTAGAAAATAGTGACACTCAGGGTACTATCGGCATTGATTTGCAACCCAAGCCGCATTTTGTTTATTGCCCCAAAGAATCGGTAGAGAAACTAAATGAGAGAGTGGAAAATAGGCTTCAGGAACTGTTAGGAATTATTGAGCATTATCAACCAGAAGTTGAAGTTGTCATGATTGGTATTGGTAGCGGTGAAGTTAAGTTAATTCAGTTTGCACCGTCACCTGCACCACCGAATTGTTTTGAGCAAATTGCTAAGGATGTAGATACTTTATTAGAGCTTTTAGAACAGCGGATGAGTGATATCATGTCCGTTTAATTAACAGCAATAAAAACAACATCGCAAGCGTCCTAGAGACGTTCCACCCTTGACGTCTCAGAGCGTATGTGTGATTTGCGCTCCCACGATCTGAGGATTTTTTGGGTTGAATAGCCCGCACCATGCGCGGGCATTGGTGACAACAATACAGAATACAAAGCGGCTGCGACCCATGATTTGATCGCTGTGCGATCGCGCATTTTTTGGCTACAAATGCATAGAGGCGTGCAATACACCCCTATGTATTAAAAACTCTTTTGCTTGCTACTTAGCAGAAAATGTCAAAATGCTAACGCCGTCTACCAGAACCAAACGAGCGGCTAGGTGCAGAACGCCCACCGCTACCAAAACCACTACCAGAAGGGCGTCTGGTGGTGCTGGATCTGCCAGAAGGTGTTAAAGTACTGCCACCATAACCTGAACCGGTGGCGCGGCTGTTGCCCGTGGAAGGACGCGGTACAGTACGTACATTAGAACTACCAGGATATGACCTTCTAATCGTCCCTGTACTGCGGAAAGCAGTGCGGTTTCTCTCCACTGCGGGTGGCTCATTGTAACGAGTACGGTAATTACTAACCGCTTCACCGTAGCTGCTACCATAGCCCCCGTAGCCTCTTAGCACCCCGGACGGCTGATAAACTGGCGGGACATAATACTGAGGTCTAAACAACAAACTACCGATCGCCTGTCCCGCTATGCCACCAGCCACAGCTCCTGCAAACGGTGCCCAAAAGCTATTTTGTTGTTTGACTACAACTGTTTCCTGCTGTCCGGTTTGGGGATTTGTTTTATTTTCGGTGACATTATGGACATATTCAATTTTGAAATCTTCTGTCAAATATAAAGCTGGCTGCCCATTTTCTACTTTTAGGTAACTTTTCTTACCTTGCTTAATTTCATCATCGGTAAGCCGTGCCATTTGCAGATTTTGCGATTTAAAAGTTGGGGGGGTAGCATTAAATAAAAATAGCGTGTACTCCCCATTGCTGTCGTCGAATGTAGCTTGTTGCACATCATACTGACCATCACTCAGCTTAGTGGTAGTTGAGGTTTGGCTAGCATTCTTAGCTTGAGGAGTCGTAGCTTGGTTTGAATTGCTGCCGCAGCCGACAGTTGTCAAGCACAAACTGAGTGCTAAAAAAACGGCTGTAAATTTACGCATTATTGACATGAGCATTTGACTATTATCCTATCTTTGAGCTTAACAAGTTATTCATTCGGGCTGTAAGTAGGGACTACCCTACAAGTTACAAAGGAATCAATTCTGGGTAATATTGCAACAACTGATCGTTGCTTAGTTCGTCACCTAACTGCGCGGGCGAAAAATGCACGCTTATTGCTCTTAGCTTATGTTTGTAGTGCAAGTTTATAATCGCTTTCAATCCGTCTTTAAGCGCTGCAATGTTAGAAAGGTCGCTTTCTAGTTCTGGAACTTCTCCTTCATAAGCAAATGTAATCATCACAATTACATTGCGCGTCACAGGTATAGATAAAGGTTCATTTGACCTATTAGAACTAAAATCTGGTTCACTCAGAAAACGTTCGGCAGAGTCGGTAAATAATTCATTTACATAATCTCCTGCCTCACCTTCACTCCAAAATACATCTCCTTCATTCGCCGCAGAAGTCCAATATTCATCATATTGCAGTAGAGTTTGGCACAGTTCTACTAATCCTTCTCCAAGAACTTCTACGTCGCCATTGACATCAATTGCTTCTCGTGCGCCCCGATTTAATACTCCCAAAATCGGTGCTACTTCAGAGCCTGCTAAATGTATAAATAGGCGACAGACTACATAACGAGTCCGACCCATCATTTTATTAAACATTTTTTCTCCTGAAATTTGTTGTTTGTTGGTTGATAGTTGACACTATCCAATGTAATGAAACCCTTTAACGAAATCAACAATTGTATTTACCGAAGGTAGTATAACATTGGTAGATGTGTGAGAGCTTTCATCATATGAAGCATTAATTGCTCCACGATTAATAAATTTTTTCCCAAAGTTGGGGTGGTCATGTACAATTAAAGTGTGAGCGCTGGAATTTGTTAATATAGTTTGCGTAGGTGTTTGGAAGAAGTTGACTTTTGCTGCTATTTCGAGAATTTTTTGCATTTGTCTAATTACATCGGCATTATTTCTAGCTTCTTCTATCAAAGCAGATAATTGCTTCAGGCGATCGCTCTTATCTTCTCCCTCTAGAGAGGTATCTTCACGATTAATTATTTCTACAACTGTATGAATATTTCTTTGGGTAGTTGCGGCATCTTTAAAAGGAAGAATCGCAATGTAAGCTGTGGGAAATAAAGCTTCGTCGCTATCTACTCGAAAGGTGAAAACAGTCCGGCGTCGTCCGATTTCTATACTGGGGGGTTGTCTGAGTTGCCGATATTGCTGGCTTATTTGATAATAAGCGCCAGCAAGGGCAAAATGTGCTTCTGATTCTAGAGCCGCATCTACGATAATGCGGATTGTCGGAGGAGTTTCGTTAAAAAAGTCTGGGGAGTCAACAGAGGTGAAATTTTGGATAATAGAGCGATCGCCTGTCGGACTCAAATCAACCCATTTGCAAGTTATACCCTCGGTTTTTAAGCCAAATCGTGAGGTAGCGTAAAGTTTTGCCCCAGTTAAAGTCGCTCCCGTTAAATCTGCACCTACCCATTCTGCCTTAATTAATTTAGCTTCTGATAAATCAGCGTGTACCAAACTCGCGTTGGTTAAATTAGCATTGCTCAAGTCTGCGCCAATTAAGTTTGCTCCACTCAATTTTGCCTCGCTTAAATCTGCCCATCGCAGATTCGCACCGCTTAAATCTGCCCATCGCAGATTCGCTCCACTCAAGTTAGCCCCTTTCAGGTTAGCTGCTTTGAGATTCGCTTGTCTGAATTCGGCTTCTCGGAAATTTGCACTCTCTAGGTCGGTACGACTGAGGTCAGTGACGTTGAAATTAGCTTGCTCACAATTGGCTTGGGTCAAAGAAGCCCCTCTCAGGTTCGCTTCACTCAAATTGGCGCGACAAAGTACGGCGTGACGCAGTGTCGCTTCTCGTAAATCGGCGCTGCTGAGATTTGCTTCTAAAAGGTCAGCGTGACTGAGATTAGCGCGAATTAACTCAGCGCGAATCAGCGTTGCAAACCTGAGTTGGGCACGACTGAGATCAGCGCGAATTAAATTAGCTACATTGAGACTAGCGTTGTTTAGAATGGCGTCGCTGAGATTAGCACCACTCAATCTTGCTACATTCAGCTTGGCGTAGCTTAAATTTGCTTGAGTGAGATTTGCACCACTGAGGTTAACTATACTCAAGTTAGACCTCGTAAAATTCGCACCACTGAGTTTAGCGCCACTCAGATTCGCTTCAGAAAGGTCAACCCCACTAAAGTCTGTAACTGCGAAAGCGTATTTTTCTAGTAATTCCTCTACAGTCATGAATGTCACCCCTCGAATCCCTAGGCTAATAGTTGGTATATGTATAAATTATGTAAAAGCGATGTAATTTTCACAGATGAACATTGGTATTTTCGGATTGGGACTGATCGGTGGCTCTTTGGGTTGGGATTTGCGATCGCTTGGACATCATGTTTTAGGTGTCAGCCGTCGTGAATCGACTTGTGAAAAGGCGATCGCTCTCGGTAGTGTTTCCGAGGCTTCAGTTGACATGAGCCTGCTGTCAGCAGCAGATGTGGTATTTATTTGCACACCTCTAGCGCTTATTGTTCCCAAATTTGAGGAATTAATCGCTTATTTGTCGCATACTACAATCATTACTGATGTCGGTTCGGTGAAAGCACCGATAGTTAAGGCACTTTCTCCACTTTGGGATAATTTTATTGGCGGTCATCCAATGGCAGGAAGCGCAGATAATGGGATAGAAGCGCGAGAAAGTAACTTATTTGTCAATAAGCCTTATGTGTTGACACCGATATCCACAACACCAACTTATGCAATAGAAGTTGTTGAGGAAATTGTGCGATCGCTTGGCGCAAATATCTACCATTGTCAGCCAGAACAACATGACCGCGCTGTTAGTTGGATTTCTCATTTACCAGTGATGGTTAGTGGTTCGTTGATTGCTGCTTGCATGAGTGAAACTGACTCAGAGGTATTAGAATTAGCGAAAAAGTTTGCAAGTTCCGGCTTTAAAGATACAAGTCGCGTCGGTGGTGGAAATCCGGAATTAGGCTTAATGATGGCGCGATATAATCGCCAAGCATTGCTTAATTCCCTACAACAATATCGCCACAAAATTGATGATTTAATTAACATAATTGACCAAGAAGATTGGACAACGCTTGAAGAAAAGCTGAACTTAAATCACAACGCGCGACCTAATTTTGTTGAATAACCGTAGCGTGCGTTAGTAAAGCGTAATATCATGACAGGCTTATTACATATATTGTAGAGACGTTCCGCCTGATATATTGTAGAGACGTTCCGCCGGAACGTCTTTACGAGGGTTACGATGTTTTTATTAGTAGAGACGTTCCGCCGGAACGTCTTTACGAGGGTTACGATGTTTTTATTAGTAGAGACGTTCCGCTGGAACGTCTTTACGAGGGTTACGATGTTTTTATTAGTAGAGACGTTCCGCCGGAACGTCTTTACGAGGGTTACGATGTTTTTATTAGTAGAGACGTTCCGCCGGAACGTCTTTACGAGGGTTACGATGTTTTTATTAGTAGAGACGTTCCGCCGGAACGTCTTTACGAGGGTTACGAT
>NZ_JAOWRF010000039.1:22376-25330 GCF_025753815.1 Plectonema radiosum NIES-515
GTTTTTATTAGTGTTAATTAACCGGATATGATATAACGGACTATCTCCATCCAGATTGATGACAAAAAAATCTATATTTAAATTAATCTAGTCTATATTAGGTTATTTCAATGATTTCCCAAACAGAAAACCGCTACTACACCCCAGAAGAATATCTGGAATTAGAAGAAAAAGCAGAAGACAGAAGTGAATATATAGATGGAAAAATTATCCCAATTCCAGGAGGTACAACCAACCACAATAAAATTGCCGGGAATTTTTGCAGAAAGTTTCCTTCTACGGTGCAAGGGCAAGATTATGACATATATATAGTTGATGTAAAGCTATGGATACTGAATTATCATATCTACACTTACCCAGATATTATGGTCATCAAAGGTGAACCTGTTTATGAAGGAACTGGGACAACAAAGATAACTAACCCGTTATTAATAGTTGAAGTTTTATCAAATTCAACTAAAAATTATGACAAAACAGACAAATTTAAATATTACCGTTCAATTCCTGACTTTCAAGAATATATTATGATTGATCAATATAATTTTTCCGTGGAACAATTTGCGAAAAAAGCAGCCGGAGAATGGATTTTTAAGGAATATGAAGGAGAAGATGCAATTTTAAGATTAAATTCTCTCGATTTCCAAATTTCCTTGCAAGAGATTTACGAGCGGGTTAATTTCGACTTGAGTGAGGAATAAGAAACGAACCGCAAAGACGCAAAGAGCGCAAAGGAAAGAAAAAAAGAGAGTTATCACGCTCTTTTTTAGAATTCCTATATGCTGATTCTAGTCTGAAATACGATCGCGAAGTGAAAGCGATCGCTTATGCAAAGTCAGGTATTGCTGATTACTGGATTTTAGATGTCAATCAGCGGAAACTGCATGTATATCGCTTACCAAGTCCAGATGGCTATCAAAGTGAGACGATACTCTCGTTTATATGTGACGATTTCACCGCTGGCATTTGGTGATTGTGCGATCGCTCCACGGGAATTATTACGACCTACAAGACACAGGGGACGAACTTGTGATGATATAGCCGTTCTTAGTTCGATGCAATAGACATCTGGTGAAAAAGATGTAGAGACGTAGCACAGAATCGTCTAATCAAGGGTTTCGGGCAACGCATAATTAATTTTTACCAGATGTCTAATATAAAGTTATATCGTTGCGTGTAGGGGCACGGCATTGCCCATAGGTGTCAACTTAAGCTAGAAATAGCTTAACTATTGGCTTCGTCACCCGCAAGGAACTAAAGTTCAAGGCTAATAGAAGACAGTCTACTTCAGTAGACTCAAGATTTTTCGGGATATTTAGTCATCTTTTAGATGACTTTAGCTATGAGCAAGGAACTTAAGTTCCTTGCGGGACATCGCTTTTACGTTAAGTTGACACCAATGCACTGTAGGCATAGCCTCTGTGTCAGAATGCCTTGAAGCGCAAATCCCCCACACTAGCACCGCGCAAGTCGTCTTCAGATATGTTTGCCCTTGTCTACCTGCCCGCGTTTTGTGCCAGTTGCGTAAATCCTGCACTTGCTAAAATCGGAAGTTTCTTGTATTATAAATAGATAACTCATCCAAAAATCGAAAAATATTTTTTCTCGCGCAGAGCGCGAGAAAATAAAGAAGGGCAAAGAGAATAAGGGCAGAGTGCTAAAGGGCAAAAGTGCAAAGGGCTACTAAGTCCTCGCGACCGCACCCGCACAGACCACCCGAAAACCGAGATAGTTGCCGGTGACGGGGTAGTTGCTGCGAATAGCAGAACGGCAGATTCCAGGGTTGTAGCTCCAAGAACCACCGCGCAGCAGCCGTGAATGATTATCATTCTCGCTTACCCAAGCCTTTGCGTCGGCAGGCGCTTCGTTATAATTTTGATGCCACTCATCCTGACACCATTCCCATATATTACCATGCATATCAAATAAACCAAAGGCGTTTGCGGGAAAAATTCCCACATCTGTTGTTTGCTGACGATATTGACCTTTGGAACCCTGACCATAATTACCTGGGTAAACCTTCCCCTGATAATGCCAGTCTGTACCACGATAATTTGCTAAATCTGTTGTAATCGTTTCACCAAAATAAAACGGGGTAGTTGTTCCGGCTCTACAAGCATATTCCCATTCTGCCTCACTGGGCAAGCGATAGCTTTTCCCAGTTTTGTTAGAGAGTCTGGCACAAAACTCAATTGCATGATTCCAAGAAACGCACTCAACAGGTCGATTAGCACCTTTGAAGTTGGATGGATCTAGCTCTAAATCAATTTTAACTTTTTCCAAAACTGCAACAGCTGCCCATTGAGCTTGCGTGACGGGAAATTTACCCATAAAGAAGGGTTGAACGGTGACAGTGTGCTGTGGACTTTCACTATCACGTCGTTGTAGCTCATTCTCTGGTGAACCCATAAGAAACTGACCACCGGGAATTGCAACCATCTCCAGAACTACACCATTACCCAAGTCTTCTGTAAAAAACTCGGCTCGTCCACGATGACGATTAATTTCACAGGTTTTTCCCAGACCAAACAGTCCTGATTTTAGGGTTATGGTAGCGGTATCGAACTCAAACGGCTGAGTTTGAATTCCTAAAGGAGATTGTGGCTGAGAAATAGGTGTAGATGATTTTCTTTCTCGTTGTTTTTGTAATTCTGCTTGCTGTCTTTGATATTTGGCTCTTTCTTGCTCTTGGTGTAATCTTTCTGCTTCCTGTTGCTGACGCTCATATTCGGCTTGTTTTGGGGCAAGCACTCGCTGTTTAATTGGTGCTATATCTTCATCCCTAAGATTCAGCAATGTCTGTAAGCGTTGCAATCCATTGCGGTTCTTATCACTAATCGGGAATTGCTGTATCTCAGATAAAGCTTGCTGGTAGCTTTGCAATTTTTTCTGTCGCTGCCGATAGGGTTCGAGAACCTCAAACTCAATTGCATTAGCATCTTGATCTGATAATCCCA
>NZ_JAOWRF010000006.1 GCF_025753815.1 Plectonema radiosum NIES-515
CTCCCCCTCGACATCACCCAACAGGCACTTCTCGTTCCTCAGGTGGATATACTCGTGGTGCAATTGGCTCAGGTATAGAAACGATGATATCAGCGCCATTGATAACAGTTCCCAATAGCCCCAATTCAGATTCAACCAATTGATCGACAGCTTCACCGAGCATGTTTTCTTGTGTATAATTTGGTCGTGCTACCAGCACCATGCCATCGCTGTAAGGTTGAATTAACAAGGGGTCATTAGATAAACTGAGAGTGCCAGTATCTAAAATGACTAAATCGTAACGTTGGCGAGCATCTTCCATCAGCTTTCGCATTTCGCTAGATTCTAGAATGGCGGCAGATTGGCGCACAGGACCCGCACTAGGAACAATGTATAAATTTTCGACTCCGGGGACTAAATAAATACACTCACTCAAGCTGCCGTAATAGCGTAAGGGTTCAACAGTGGCATCGTAGTCGAGAGTAACATTGAGAGATTGGCAACGGCTATGCGATCGCAAATCGGTTTCAATAATCAAAGTTCGTTTACCAGCACGGGCAGAGGCAATGCCCAAATTATAAGCACTCACCGTCTTTCCTTCCAAACTGCTGGTGCTAGTAATCAATACCACCTTCAAGTTTTTCCCACCAATGCGACGCAGATTACTGCGGAACTTTTCATAATACTCTAAATAGGGAGACTCAGCAGAAAGTATTGTTGGGACTGCTTCTGGACTTAAATCATCAACTGGCATTAAAGGCAATTCCCCCAGCAGAGCCACTTCTCGTTGTTTGAGATTGTCGCGGATATCTTCTTTGGTTTTGAAAGTCCCTTCCATTGCCCCCAATAAAAATATCACCCCACCACCAACCAACAATCCCAGTATTGCACCTACACCCAAAGTGACGGGCACACTCTTATCCGGTTTTTTGTCGCTAATGACTACTGGTGGTCTAGCAATGCTGAGACTAGTAACAGTTTCTGCTTCTGCGGTTTTAGCATCAGTAAGCTTTGCTTGCATTTGGTCATAGACGGCTTTTTTGAGGAGAATTTCTTGTTCTATACGCGATCGCTCCAATTGCTTATTAGGTATCAGAGAATACTCTTGCCGCAATCGCGCTTCTTGTTTGATTTCATCAGCTAGTTGCTTTTGCAGAGTATCCCGTTGGGTTTGCAAAGCCACCAGTTGATTTGCCAACAGCTGACGTGCCGGGTCTAAATTGCTATTGCTACGAATAGCCCTAGAGCTAGCAGTCAAAGGAGCTGCCGTACCCCCACCACCGACAACCTCAGATGCACGTTGTTGTAAGAGTTTTTCGGAAGTTTCTTTTTGACGTCGCAACTGAATCATTGTTGGGTGTTCTGGTCGCAAGTCTTTTCTGAGCAATTCAATTTGCGACTCAGTTTGATAAATTTGCGATCGCAAGTTGGCAAGAATCGGATCGGCACTCAAAGCTGACGATACATAAGCTTGGTTAACTGTCAACCCCAGTTTATTTTGTAAACTGGCAAGTTGAGCATCAATTCCGGAGAGCGTTAATTGAATTTGCCGTTGCTGACCTTGGCTGATAGTGACTGCGTTTAGCAAACTGCCATTTTCAGCAGCTAATATAGCAGGTCGTTGCAGGCGATCGTACCTTTCTAATTTCTGTTCAGCAGCTTGCAATTCTATCTTCGCTCGTGGTACGCGCTCGTTAATTTTGGCAATAATTGCCTTTAATCGCCCAGTATTAATATCACCGCTTAACTTGACCATTGCTTGCATTAATGCCAGCACAGTCTCTTGTGCCCGTTTCGGGTCACTATCTTTATATTTTATTTGAATAATTGCTGGAGCCGCTCCTTCTCCTTCCTTCGCTTTTTGCGGAACACTCAGCGCTACATTTTCACCAATCGTTTTCGGCTTGACCTTTACTTGCGTTGCTACAGATTCAATTATCTGGTCTGATAGCAAAATTTCCTGGCTGAGTTCTTGCCCTTGCTGCTGGATTTGCGTACCAGTTGCCGAGAAAGAAACTGCTGGACGAGTGTAGGCAAGTGCAGCACTGGCTAGATAGCTAGTGGGTGGCTCTGGTTGCACAGCCACCAGAGTTGACCCCGCTACAACTAAACCAAAACTGGCTAATCCAATCCACTTGTACTTATCAAAAGCAATCAGGTAGCGCTTAACAATCGGTGGAGCCATAACAATAATCAAATTCTTAGGCAGGTTTTAGCAGAAAAGCAGAAACTGGAAAAACAAAGCGCGAGCATCTTTGACTTTAAACAAGTTTTGTGACCAACAGCAAAAGGCAAGAAAGTAACTACCTTGAGTTACCACTAAACGTGTCAAAGAACCGGATAAAACTCTCAACATTGAAAAAAGGTCGAGTAATCGTAGTCAAAATATTAGTAATTTTACCGATCAGGGTTCGACCTACAACAATAACATCATTGTCTTGTAGCGGTACATTTTGAGACGCATCCCCGGAAAGTGCCTTTTTCGCATCAAGTTTTTGGGTGACGGCTTTACCTCGTTCGGGATCGAAGCGAACAAGAGCAATCTCACGGAGATTGGCATTGTCCGGATTAATTCCTGCCAAAGCATCGATAAAACTACTACCATTAGGCAGTACTTGAGTGCCAATTCCACCAGCCGCATAGTTTAAAATGCGGATTCTAATTTGCGGTTGAGCTAGAGTTGAACGAGCTACTAAATTTCGGTCATAACCGTCATCAGTACCAATTTCTCGACGCGGCACAATTATTGCATCACCGTCTTGCAAACGTAGATTAGGCAATGAGCTAGCATTTTGCAACGTCGCATACAAATCAATAGTTTGTGAAATTATAGAACCATCAATTAATCTCCGACGCACTTGCACTTGCCTTAGGTCTGCGTTGAGCGTTGAACCCCCAGCTACCAGCAGCGCATCAGCAATGCGGGGTGTTGGGGAAGCGATCGGATAAATTCCTGGACGCGGCACTTCACCACTAATGGTAACTTGAACTGGTCGCGCCCCTGCAAGCCCCACTGCCACAACCGGATCGACCAAAATGCGACTTAAACCCAAGCGAATTTTTTCTTGAGCTTCTTCCAAACTCAAGCCTTGTACCGAAACTGTTCCCAATTGCGGCACAACAATGTTGCCTTCAGGATTTATTTGGGCTTGAAAACTCAAATCTGGACGTTGCCTAGAGAGCGATAAAGCGACAATCGGATCGATCACAAACCGATTTAAACCAGAGCGAATTTTTGCTTCTGCTTGTTGTAAAGTTAAACCTCGTAGGGACACTGTTCCCAGTAGCGGGACTGCAATATTGCCTTCAGGGTTTATTTGCGCTTGAAAACTTAAATCGGAAAAGCGCTGAACCGCAACGCTGATTATATCTCCAGGTCCTAAGCGGTAGCGACCTGGAGGAGATTGAACTGTAATCCCCAAGACATCTCCGGGTCCTAAAAGATAGCGACCAAGTTGGGGTGATATTCCCTCGTTTAAACCCGCAGGTGCAAAATCAACACTGGATGGGGGTGAGGGAGGTTGCCCTGGCAACTGTCCTGGGGAGGGTAAAGGTTGAGCCACAACATCCGGTACAGATATTGTACAGAACACCGCTACCTGAAGATTAACAAGACACAAAGCGCTGAATACACGCCTACTACATGAACTGGTAACTATGAACATCGATGCAATCAAGCTAAATTAAGAAACTGTCGCGCCGAGTGGCTATTTTACTCTGGAAATACTCTGAGTGTGCGCTCTTAATCACAGGTATTTTTATACAATTTATCTTTTTTTTGCATAACCTAAGAAGCGAAACCTGTTTTACAAAGAAGTGGTCAGGACTCCGCTACGAGCGCTCCTCCCGTACAGACGTTCCGTCGTCACGTTTCTACCGCTCCTCCAAACTCCAAACTCCAAACTCCCAACCCCTAACTCCTAACTCCTAACTCCTAACTCCTAACTCCTAACTCCTAACTCCTAACTCCCAACTCCTAACTCCAAACTCCTAACTCCTAACTCCTAACTCCTAACTCCTAACTCCTAACTCCAAACCCCAAACTCCAAACCCCAAACTCCAAACTCCCAACTCCAAACTCCAAACTCCTAACTCCAAACTCCTAACTCCTAACTCCAAACTCCTAACTCCTAACTCCTAACTCCTAACTCCTTTTAGAAAAAACCCGCCATTAATGCCTCCTGGACTATTTCCCCAAGAGACTTGGTTAAAGACCAAGTTGTTTCTACCTGCCCCAAAGGTTCCATCGGAATCATAATGCTCACACCAACCCAAGGGGCACGCTGCTTGCGTAACTGTGCTAATTGATCTGCTACAAACCACCGTATAGGTGATGGATTTCCACCATTGGGGAAAGCATACCATTGCAAAACCGCAAATGTTTGCTTCATAGTGGAGGCGCGAAAAAATCGAGCCTCGACTTTAACTTCGGTTGATGGTTGTTTAACCGTAAATTCCCCCCGACGATATTGAGCTTCGTTCCACTGCTGCCAGCTTTTTATCTCTGTCCATTCTACTTCTGGTTGATTTTTGGAATCAGTTTGCGGCAACAAAAGCAAGATAGCCTGGGTTTGTGTTCCTTGTTTTTTGGTGACTTGCATTAACCATTTGCGTCCACCAATCTGTTGTTGGCTTTTTTCAATGGTTTGCCAACCTGGAAGGTTTAACCCTTGAGAACGCAACTGTCTCAACTGTTTGAGACTGGTGATAGGAGGCAGTTTTTGCCATTGCCAGTGTCCTGTGATGTATCCGGGTACAGCTCCTATCACCAGCAGTAGTAGTAACAACAAAAGCGCTGCTACCTTAGGAAATTGGTTTTCTTTGAGTAATTTAGAAAAGGAAATCATCAGTAAAATTTGCAATACTTACGCAAAATTTTACCTGCTAAAATCACTTCCTGAGTTCAGTAATTTTGACACTCTCCCTTTTCGGGCATCAGGCAGAGTCTAAGGGGGTATGGGGAAAAATTCCTCAGACGGCAAGCGAAACAGTGCGTTCGGCAAAGACTTGTTTGGCAACTATCATTACTCGTCTGTGCATCGATCATTTGCGATCGGCTCGTGTTCAACGAGAACAAGACCTCGGTACTTGGCTACCGGAACCGATATTAACGCAACAATCCGACAATTCAACAGATTTAATGGAATTAGCAGACTCGCTAAACCAATAAAAAAGACAAATAAACCCTTCCTCAACAACGGTTTATTTTCAACTATGAGCTACCTCACAGACAGGACTGAAACTTGATGTCAGAGTAAGAATATAGAGTTTGGATATGACACATGACAGCTGCTCTTAATTTTGCCCCCGCCTAATTTTTAACAACATCAAAATCATCTTGGCTAATCGTTGTTTGGAAAAAGGTTATGTGGAGACGTATCGTGCTACGTCTATCATTAGTCATTAATCATTTGGTTCAATAAATAGGAGATCGTGAAATTATGAATACCACAAAGGTAATTAGTCAACAAACTATCAACATCGTCAAATCTACTGCCCCTATCCTCAAACAACAGGGTCAAAAAATTACTACTCGGATGTACGAAATTCTGTTTCATAACTATCCAGAAGTGAAAGCACAGTTCGATCTGTCCGCACAAGCTAATGCTAGTCAACCAGCTAAACTTGCTACCGCAGTTTATAGCTATGCCACTCATATTGACGATCTCGAAGCATTAAAAGCAATGGTAGATCAAATCGCTCATCGTCATGTAAAAACCCAAGTTTTACCAGAACAATATCCCATAGTCGGGGAATGTTTATTACTAGCAATTAAAGATGTTTTGGGAAATGCAGCAACGGAAGAAGTGATGACTGCTTGGACTGAAGCCTATGAAGCATTAGCTGAGGTTTTTATTAATCGAGAACAACAAATCTATCAAAATCAAGGAGTTTGAAAATTGGAGTTATCAAGATATATTGCCATATTTCAATAAATCTGAGAACCAGCAACTACGATCGGCTGCTTTTTCGCCGATTTAATTAAAGCCGCAGGTCGCGTTTCACAGCAAAGACACAAAGCGATTGGGCAAAGCCCACGCTTCGCAAAAAGCAAACTAACAAAGAGCGCGATCGCCAGAGTGATATCTTCAAATACAGTAGTTTGGCAGGATGAGTGCGATCGTCCTGCCAAAGTTCCAACAAGCGAGCGATCGCAGAACTTTTCGGTCTACTGACACTCATATCCGTTGCAGCAGTGTAGGATATGTTACCTTTCCTCTTCTGGCAAAGTTGCTTCATGTTCTGAAAAATATCGATCAAATCGATTGAGAATAGGCACTAACAAAAGCAGCATAATCGCAGAATATAAATCTCCACCCCAACTGTCATGCAGCCATTCAAAAGCTGCCTGTTGTCCTGTGCCATGAAAGAAACTCAGTAAAGTGTTGCGAATGATATTCGCGGTGACGCTGACGACAACAGCAGTAGATAAAAACCAAATAGTTGTGCGACGCGATGATAAAGCACCTGTCCAATAAAGCAGCATTAAGCAGACGTATAAGGTAGTAAATAGCATCTTCAACCCTGCACAGTAAGGGGCAACTTCGACAATGCGTCCCCCGACGAAGATATTTGTGCCATCGACAGCTACTTCCATGCCAAACTGACTTAGTATGAAGCCAGCCGTACCAGCGATGAAGCTTTGCAGAGGCAAGGTGTAGGGAGCGATGAGGTAAGGTAATGCTGTTGGAGTTGCCAAAAACACTAATAGTAGGGGAAATCCTTGCAATTTAAAGCCGGGAATTCCTTTTAACCACAAGCACAATCCTGTTAGGATGGCGGGGAAGGAAAGGTTAACCCATTCGGTGACGCCGCTAAGATAAAAAATTCCCCCCATTATCAACAAGGCTACACCCAAAGGATGATTTCTATCTGGCAGTCGTTGCCATTTTTTTCGGTTTATCCAGCTCAGATATGCGGCAAAAGGTATACCAATAATACCGTGGCTAAAATATTCGTGTTCTGTACTAATAGTTTTGTTTAGCCAACCATCCAACCAGTGCAGCAATATGGGGGCATAAAGCAGCGCTAATACACCGAGAATGGCGAAGTTGAACAATTGTGTTGCGTTTGTGTTGTGAATCTGACGCTGGAATGTCATAATTTTCAGCGATTCAAAATTAAATATTAAATATTTGCGCTTTGGCTAATAGCTCATAGTTAAATGATAATGAGCTATTAGCCATTGGTGATTAAATGCACAATAACTGTTGTTGTTCGCCGGTGAGGATTGATGCCAAGGCTGCGACAACTTCTTTGACTTGGCTATGGCTCAAGCCTGGGTAGATGGGTAGTGATAATATTTGCTTTGCCTGCTTTTCTGCTTGGGGAAAGTCTCCAATTTGATAACCTAAGTCGGTAAATGCTGGCTGGAGATGGCAAGGAATTGGATAGTGAATGCCTGTTTGAATTCCTACTGCTGTGAGTTGTTCCTGGATTTGTTGACGTGAAAGCAGACAAGAATCATCGATTTTGATTACATAAAGATGATAAACGTGTCCTGCACCACTTTGGTTTTGTATGGGGATAATGCCTAGCCGATTTAGGGGTGCTAGTTCAGCATCATACTGTTGGGCAATGTTCAGGCGATCGCTATTCCAATTCGTCAAGTATGGTAATTTCTCTAGCAACACTGCCGCTTGCATCGTATCCAAACGGCTGTTTGTACCCGCTTCGGTATGATAATACTTCGACGATGCGCCGTAATTCCGCAAGCGTGTCATTTTCTGGGCAACATCTGCATCTTTTGTTAGCAGTATTCCCCCATCCCCAAATGCACCTAAATTTTTACTTGGATAAAAACTAAATGCTGCTGCTATCCCCACCGAACCGGCGCGATATCCATCGCGTTCGGCTAAATGCGCTTGTGCCGCATCTTCAAAAATTAGCACTTTGTAGGTATTGGCAAAGTCTAACAATTGCTGTGGCGATACCATTTGTCCATAAAGATGGACGGGGATAATCGCTTTGGTATGTGGCGTAATTGCTCTTGCTGCCGCTTCTAAATCAATTAAGGCTGTTTTGGGGTCGCAATCGACAAAAATCGGTTTTGCTCCCGCACGTACCACGCCAATTAGTGTGGCGACAAAGGTGTTTGCTGGCAAAATTACTTCATCACCCGCACCAATATTACAAGCTTGCAAACCGAGAGCGATCGCATCGGTTCCCGAAGCAACACCAACACCGTATTTTGTCCCAGACTCCGCTGCAAATGCTGCCTCAAATTCTTTTAAGGCTTGCCCTAAAATAAAATCTCCTTTTTCAAATACAGCCTGCATTGCCTGCTGTAATTGATTTTTTATCGATTTATGTTGTAAATTAAGGTCTACAAAAGGAATTCTAATTGTCATATTCTTCTTTTTCAGAAAGCCTCAAAATTAATCTCAAAATCTGGTTTTTTCACATATAATCCATTTTTGACTAAATCCCCAAGTTTGGATAATTAGTGATTATGAAGTATTTGTGAATTTTAGATGATTTTTTTCTTTAGTTGTCATTTTGATTTTTAGCAAAAAATGATTGTATCTTTGATAATTTTCCAGAAAATAGCCTCAGTGAATTCCAGAAAAAAATAATTGTTCGCTGAATTGCCTTGAGTAGATAAACGGAAAATTTTAGCTTCTATATTCAGAATGAAAATTTTTTTTGTTTTATCCTTCGGGTTATCGTACCCACCTCAAATGGAAAACTAACGCGATCGCGCTAGATTAAATCTAAAGTTATTTTCAGCAGTGAGTCTAACAAAGCCACAGCCTTGGATGAACAGAAAGGGCGATCGCGGATGCCAGATAATTGAAGAGCGTCTCTGCCGATAAGCCAGTATGGGTATACGTATCGTTCACCAGAATTAAATCTAATACCATAAAAATACACAAGTCGCATTCTCAAAGTATTTGTTGTTTTACTCAGCACTCAATATTTTTAAGTAAGGTAAAAAATTTTGCGACAAAATTGTTTATCGGCATCAAAATTGGGGAATCCTTAAATTAGCAAACAATAACCCATAAAAAGTGGTTATATAAATTGTAGTATCAAGCAATTATCAAGGTAAGAGTGGCAATGGTAGAGCCGGAAAACAAATTGTTTGCCCTAAAGAATGGTTGGGCTTCCCAGGAAACAAAAGAACAACAACGACTAAAAGCATTGTTGGAACTAGGTTTGCGGCAATCAGAAACGATTCCTGTTTTTGAAGAAGCCACTCAAACTGCTGCCCACTTTTTGGATTCCCCAATTTCCATATTAGGATTTGTCGATCAAGACCGTCATTGGTTCAAATCTGCGGTAGGCTTATCTAGACTGGGAATCATGAATCAGCTGGCGCAAAGTCGTCAACTATTACGCCAGGAATCGTTTTGCACCCAGGTGGTAGAGACTTCGCAAATAGTGGTTATCACTGATATGCGAAAAATTACGGTTGCCGAACTCCAAAGTAGCAAATTGGTAAAAGATTATGGCATTCGCGCTTACATGGGAGCACCGCTAATTGATGCTTCTGGGCATTGTCTGGGTTCGCTGGCAGTCATGTATCTCAAAGAACACGAATTTTCCCAGCGAGATATTGAATTTTTACAAATCATAGCTCGTTGGTGCATGAGTGAATTTGAGCGCAATCGACTTTTGCAACAAAAGCCAGAAACCACTCACAATGACGCTTCTCATTTCTCGTTTCAGGATGAGGAGCGCAGCGAAATCAGAATCACCACACCCCTAATAGAAAAAGACATCGATCCTACCAAGCAACTAAAGCTGGAACTATTGGGGCAGCTAACTCAAGAGTTGCGTACACCGTTAACATCTGTGTTAGGTATGGCTAGTGTTTTAAGACGTGAAATCTATGGGCCTTTGACGACTAAGCAAAGAGAATATATAGAGATTATCCAACACAGTGGTCAATACTTGCTTTCGTTGGTAAATGAAATTAGCGAACTCGGAACAATGGATGAAAGCCCGAATGTGCTGAATCTAGCTCCTATGGATATTGAAATGCTGTGTCAACAAGCTATCAATACTTTAGAAGAAGCAGCCAACCGTCGCGACCAAGACATTCGCTTGTCCATAGAACCAAACCGCAGTCGCATTTGGACTTTGGATAAAGACAAGGTGCGACAAATGCTTTATCACCTGGTTTTCAGCGTGATTCAACTTTCTGCTACAGGTAGCGTTGTTCGCATTCATGTTTCTTACAAGGAAGGTACACTCAACATTACTGTCTGGGTATCGCATCCCTGGTTGGGAGACGGTATAACCGAGGTTGATCCTTATTTTTGTCTAACTCCCCTAACGTTGGTGGAACTGACTGCTGAGGCTGCAAGTTACAATATTCATCGGAAAAATCAAGAGCAAGTAAGGAGTTTGCCATTAGTAGAGTTGGATGATTCAAATTCATACGAATTTGGTGTTGATCCCAACTTAGATTTAACTAAGCCGCATAAAAGCATGTCTCGCGAAAGTTTGGGTCTGTTGCTTAGTTGTCATCTGGCTTCCTTGCATGGTGGGCAAATTTCGATTCAAGGTTCACCACAATCAGGATACCGCTATGTGCTTTCTTTACCATTAAAAGTAGCGACAACAGAAAAAGTTAGCAATGTCTGATGCAGATCGTATTTTTTCGCGTTTGAGGATGGTGAAATGTTTGTGATCTTGACGATAAAACCTGGAATTATCGTTGAATGCGTCGAAAAATAAGCTATTTAGTCTATTTATCTGAGAGTGAGAAAAACTTAAGATTGATTGTTGCGAAACTAGTCGTCACCGATGAAAGTAAAATTTGCTTTTGGTGACGACTGCGATCGCGCAAGTTTTGATTACTAAAGATGTACGCGCATTATGTAGATTTATTGTCTTTTAAGATATCAGTAAAATTGTCTTGTCAAAGCATTTTACCTTCCTAGGCAGAAAGGGTAAAAAAGGAAAAATATTGGATACTTTACCCACACGGTATAAAGAAAGCTGCATGTTATGTATGGAGAAAGAAAAAGAAGATTAAGGAGGCACATAGAAGCGGAAAAATCAGCCTTTAATATCACCAAACCCCTCCCCATGAAATATGGGGTTTCCCTTGACCCAGCAGAAATGTTAGCTATACCTAAATATTTTATTTCCTGCTGGCTGCAATCTACTTTTATCATCACAGTTGGCAGCATCTATTTTCCCAAGCAAATATATCTTAATTTATACTCCACCCATGCTGATCTTATGGGGTTATTAACATACATACAAGTATCAAATGTATTAAATTGTTTTTACACATCGATTTAGAATGAGGAGAAAGACCTCATTTGTCTTTGTTTTCAGCTAATTTTGTCAAAAATATAATTTAAGATTGATATTTGATTGTGGTAAATTTAGATTCATGATAAATTAATTACTTAACTCATTACCTAGGTAGATCAGACAAATCCGGCAGAACTTTCTTCGGATATGAGAGTGCATCCTTATTTTATTTTCGATGTTATGTATCCCTTTATTAAGATTCCCGGCTAGAGTTCAGTAAAATGTATCGTTGTTCACTTTTAGATTCAACGAAAAATAAAATTTTAAAAGCCGCTCTCTGACTGGCTTTTAAACGGCTGATTTTTTACACGTTTTCATCATGACTTAAGTCTATATGAGCGTGTAAATATCTATTCGTTATTTCTTCGGCAGTTATTAAGTTTAGTGCGAAAACTGTGAAATTTTTGCCGCGAACAAAATTAATAAATTACTGAATGAAGAGGGAAATTAAAATGAGAAAAAATTCTTTAACAACAAAAGATAGTCAATTTAGTTCGTCAAGACATTTGTTAAATAACTCTCGTCAAGATTCTGGATTAGAAAATTTTGCACAATCTATCAATAGGCTTAGTTCGTTACGAGTAAAACCTTCTTTATGGCAAAAGTTTGCTAATCTTTCTATTGCTCACAAACAGTTAATTGTATTGATTGCTTCAGAACTAATAGCAATTTTGGGGGTGGGGATTATTAGTAGATATTTAACTACAAGTAATCTTCAAGCTTTGTCACTCGAACAAGCTAAGTCAGAAGTTGCAGTTACAGATATGGCTTACAATATTAAAGTTAATCAAATGAGCTTTGGTTTTCGAGGGCAATCAGATAATACTGCAATTATTAAAGCGGCAAGGCTGAATGCTTCTGGTCAATCCTTAAGCCCAAGCTTGAAGGCAGAAGTCAAGCAAATTCTCCAAAATGAAATCAAAGCAAGAACAATAGAATATGCTACGCTTGTTGGCAAAGATTTTCAGATTATAGTCAATGCCAATGCTGACCGTCAAGGAGAAATTTTTAATCCCGACAATTTAGTTAGTGAAGTTTTCAACTATCCAAAACAGATTAAAACTAGTCGCATTGTCAAATGGTCAGAACTGAGCCGAGAATCCCCACCTTTACCAAGTGGATTTAGAAATAAAGATGCACTGATTCGTTACATAGTTACGCCGGTGAAAGATCCAGAAACAAATTTAGTAATTGGTGCTTTAGTTTCTGGGGATATAGTCAACGGCAAAGAATCAATTTTGAGAAGTACATTGACAACTCCTGGTGGATATAGCGCAGTTTATTTTCGCAAACCAACAGGAGAATTTACCTTAGCAACATCTTTAGATCAGGATGAATCGAAGAAACTATCAAATTTCGACTTACCTAAAACAGGTAAATCGTTACTAGAAACAGCATTAAATTCCGAAGGTGAACCAGTCACGGCACGGATAAAAATTGACAATCAAACTTACACTGTAGCGACCAAGGCTGTACCTTATAAAATTATCCAAGCAGATGATGAGCCGATTGCTATTTTTACTAAGCAGCCTGTGGCTATTTTAGTGCGGGTAACTCCAGAAACAGCCTTGAATAAAATGCTTGCAGAGAGTTTTTGGGTGCAGTTATTCACGGTTATTTTGGCATTAGCGATTATATTGATTTGGACTTGGATTCAGAGACAAACAATTATTAAACCGATTCAGGGTTTACAGCGAATAGCCTTAAGATATGCAGCAGGCGATCGCACTGCTCGGTCAGAAATTTTTTCAGCTGATGAAATTGGAGAATTAGCTGTTAGTTTCAACCAATTAGCAGATAAGATTACCCAACAAGTCTGCCAAAATGAAGATGAAGTAAAAGTCGCAAAACTAGTTCATGAAATTACTGGACGTTGCCGTGGCTCCCTAAATACTCAGTACATTTTGAATGCTGCTGTGACGACTGTACAAGCAGCTCTCGAAGCAGATAGAGTTATTGTCTACAAATTTGATGAAAATTGGCAAGGCAAGATAATTGCTGAATCCCTAAATCCTGAGTTTCCAGTCGCTTTGGGAGCAGAAATCGCCGATCCTTGTTTTGCCAACAATTATGTAGAAAAGTACCAGAAAGGACGCGTGCAAGCTCTGACAAACATTTATGCAGCTGATTTGACTGACTGTCACCTAGCTCAGTTGGAACAATTCGCAGTCAAAGCAAATTTAGTTGCACCAATTTTGATTAACAATAAACTTTATGGTTTGCTGATCGCTCATCAATGTTCTCGTCCCCGTCAATGGCAAGAATTAGAAATTAATTTGTTGAGGCAAGTGGCAATTCCTATTGGCTATGCTTTAGAGCAAGCATCACTAATTGAAAAAATTACAAATGCCAGTTCTCGTGCTGAAGTTGTTTCTGATGACCAACTTCAACAACAACAATTATTACAACAGCAAATTTTCAAATTGCTCAAAGATATCGACAAAGCATCTCAAGGTGATTTGACAGTTAAGGCAGAAGTCATATTTGGGGAAATAGGCATTATCGCTGAAAATTTTAACACAATAGTCGATAATCTCAGAGCAATTGTGGTGAAAGTAGAATCATCTACCTCTCAGGTAAATATAGCTGTTAATGAAAACGAAGATGCAATTCGACAACTGTCTGAAAAATCCCTCACACAAGACACTAAAATCAACGTCACTTTAGATAACGTTCATCAAATGACAGGTTCTCTGCAATCAATGTCAGAAAACGCTCAAAAAGCTGCATTATATGCTCATACAGTCTCTTTGAATGCTCAAGAAAGCGGAACGGCTATGGATTTGACGATGCAAAACATCTTGAATTTACGCTCCACAATTGATGGGATGGCAAAAAAAGTCAAGCGCTTGGCAGAATCTTCACTACAAATTAGCCGTATAATTTCTTTGATTGAAGAGATCGGAGCCAGGGCAAACATATTGGCAGTTAATGCTGAATTAGAAGCTGTCAGAATTAATGAGGGTAATAACAGTTTTTTGGTATTTGCTACAGAGTTAGACGAACTAGCTATACGATGTACAGGTGCTACCCAAGAAATTGAGCAAATAGCGAAAAACACGCAACGAGATACACAAGAAGTTGTCAAAGCGATGGAGTTGGGAACTTCCGGAGTGGTAAAAGGAACCCACCTTGTAGAAGATGTGAAAAAATCCCTAAATCAAATTTTGAATGTATCCCAGCAACTTGATGAATTAGTGCAATCTATTTCTCAATCAACAGGATCTCAGGTGGAAACATCGCAAGCAGTCACAAAACTTATAGAAGAAATTTCTCAAGTATCAGAAATTACTAGTAGTTACCAGATAATTTCTCAATCTTTGCAAAAAACTGTAGACATTGCTCAGGAATTGCAAACAAATGTAAGTAAGTTCAAAATCAATTAGTCAAAATTAACTGACGTTTATAGCGATCGCTTATATCTAATCAAATCTACCTGAAGTGATTCAAACGCGATTAATTCCCAATTTGCGATTTGCCTGATTACCTTTTTGGAACTACTCGCATTATGATCGAGTCCAAGTTCTACGCGGATTGTTAATTGATCGCAGTTTTCTTTATGAATTTAGTTTGGCAAAGATTCACTTTATCTTACTTGCCGCTCAAACAATATCTCACCACTAGCTACCTACATCGCTTTCTAGTGGGGTTGTTGAGTTCCTGGCGGCAAGGCAGTGTGCTGATACAATGGGGAGACACAATCGCGGCTGGCTTACTGAGCGTGGTGTATGCTCTTGCGCCTTTTGTATCCAGTACACTCATCGGATTATTGCTGACAGCTTGTGTGGGATTTTGGCTGTTGTTGACTTTATCAGATGAAGCCGCACCAAGAATTCCATCAGTCACTCCGATTCACCTGCTGGTATTGCTTTACTGGGCTGTTGCTGCTGTCGCTACAGCATTATCACCAGTGAAAAAAGTTGCGTTTAACGATTTGACAACGTTAACGCTCTATTTGTTGCTGTTTGCCCTTTGTGCTAGGGTGTTAAGGTCGCCTAAACTCCGGTCTTGGATGATTGTCCTTTACTTGCACGTATCCCTGATTGTTAGTATTTATGGGATGCGGCAATGGTTTTTTGGTGCTCCTCCCCTAGCAACTTGGGTCGATCAAGAATCTGCTTTTTCTAAGACTACAAGGGTCTATAGTTATTTGGGCAATCCTAACTTACTTGCTGGATACCTTTTGCCTGCTGTGGTTTTCAGCTTAGTTGCCGTGTTTGTATGGCAAGGCTGGATCAAGAAAGCTCTAGCATTAACGATGTTTTTTGTCAATACTGCTTGCCTAATTTTGACTTTTAGTCGTGGTGGTTGGATTGGGCTAGTTGTGGCATTTTTAACTGTGATGGCACTGTTGGTTTATTGGTGGAGTATAGAAATGCCTCGTTTTTGGCGAACTTGGTCGCTACCGATTATTTTAGGAGGTTTGATTGGGGTATTGCTGCTAGCGGTGATATTTGTAGAGCCAGTACGTTTGCGGGTTGTGAGTATTTTTGCCGATCGCAAAGACAGCAGTAATAATTTTCGCCGGAATGTATGGGATGCTGTTTTTGAGATGATTCGCGATCGCCCAATTATCGGTATTGGTCCGGGTCACGGCTCTTTTAATAAAATTTACCCGCTTTACCAACACCCTCGTTATACTGCTTTGAGTGCTTATTCGGTCTTATTAGAAGTGACAGTAGAAACTGGCTATGTTGGTTTAGCCGCTTTCCTCTGGTTGCTAATAGTCACTTTTAATACAGCATTTTTACAAATGCAACGATTGCGAAAATTGAGAAGTGCCGATGGGTTTTGGTTAATTGGAGCGATCGCCACAATGGCAGGTATGCTCGCTCATGGCACAGTAGATACTGTCTTTTATCGTCCTGAAGTCAATAGCGTTTGGTGGCTAGTAGTTGGTTTAATTGCCAGCTATTACACATACACACCTCAAGACCAAAGTCAAGAAGTAAATTCCCCTTTCCCTGCACCCTAGAACGATGCAACTGTTGTAGAGACGTTCCAATGAAACGTCTCTACGATCCGACGCGACGTCCTATGATATGTGTCCCAATATAGGACAGATCACAAAAAAGAAGAAAGAGGCTATGAATCCCTTCTTTCTTCTTTTTCGTGATTCGCTTTTTATCCAAAATAAGCAACTGAAGCGGGGAATATCTGATTATTCTCTGTAAGTCGAAGTACCTACGGTGTTTGGGTCGCGATAGCTCTTTGCGTCTTCACCGCGATTTTTGCCAGCCAAACCTGCTAGACCTAATAAACCTGTTAATCCTAACCAACCCCAATCAAAATCATTTCTTTCATAAGTTGTTATTGTTGTTCTTGGGGTAGTTGTTGTCGTTCCATCTGGGGTGGTGTTGGTAGTTCCACCATTAACTTGAGCTTGTGCAGGTAAAGTTAAGGGTAACATTGCCATACTCAACGCGAAAACGCTAGCGCCAATAACATTGGTGAGATTACTTTTCATAAATGTTTGTTCCTTATGGGTTCCTTTGTTACTCACCAATTTATCTACTCCAAAGATTAATTAAATCAATCTTGGGCTATAAACTCAAGTTACTCTTAACTCACGCTGAGGATAGACAAATCCTGCTGAAAGTGAAGTCTGATGTAGTAGTCGCGTTTGTCACCCTGCGGCTTAATAATTCTTCATCGCTCGTTGAATATCGCGTTGATCTTGGCGTCGTTTCAAGTCTTCTCGCTTATCGTGGAGCTTTTTACCTTTACCTAGAGCGATACTTATTTTTACTAAACCTCGTTTCAAATACATTTTTAAAGGTACTATAGTCAAACCTTGCTGTTCCACCTTGCCAATTAGCTTGCGGATTTCTTGGCGATGCAGCAGCAGCTTGCGCGTGCGGCGAGGTTCATGGTTAAAATATTGTCCACTAGCATTGTAAGGGGAGATATGCACGTTCAGCAGCCATGCTTCGCCATCGCGAATTAAAGCATAGCCATCTTGGAGATTAACCTTTCCCGCACGGATTGACTTCACCTCGGTGCCTGTCAACTGAACTCCAGCCTCGTAGGTTTCCAGGATTTCGTATAAATAACGCGCTTGCCGATTATCGGTGACAACTTTGTAACTGTCGGTTTTCTCGCTCATTGAGTATTTTGCTTGGGTCAAATTTGCCGAAAAATTGGTGTTTAGTTGTTGGTAAACTTTAGTGGGGGATATTAAGCCACCATAAATGCTTTACTAGATATCAGTGTTATCTTATTAATTTAACGCACGAGGTCATTTATTTAGTAAGTATTAATTTCTCGTCACAAGAAGAGCGATCGCTTGTCAATTATGTATGAGCGATGACAAATCATAAAACTATCTGCGCGCATTACACCCCTAGAGTTGAAAATAAGTTAAACTTTATTAAACTATTGTAATAATTTAATATTTTATTTATAAATCAACCCAAAGGCAGTTACTAGCTGTTAATCCTGTCATAGTATGAAACATAAGAGTACTGTTGTTGCTTGAGTCTAGTGATATTGCTCATAGAAGCAAATTGTTTATTCAAAAAAATTCTAGGGGTGTACTGTCCATGCCCTTGACGATCCTTGTAGTGGATGACGACCTGGGCACTCGTCTGTCTATCAGCGATTATCTGGAACTATCTGGCTACATAGTAATTACAGCTGATGACGGTCAAAAGGCTCTAGAGATTGTGTTCGAGTACCATCCTGATTTAATTGTCACCGATATTGTCATGCCACGAATGAATGGCTATGAATTGGTGCGTCAGGTGCGTCAAAAACCAGCGTTTCGTTTGTTACCAGTTATTTTGTTAACGGCAAGAATTAAGACTCAGGAAAGAATCTTGGGCTATCAGTCAGGGTGCGATTTATATTTGCCCAAGCCTTTTGAGTTAGAAGAGCTAGCCGCAGCGATTCGCAATCTCTTAGAGCGATCGCAAATCATGAAATTAGAGTATGGCTTTTCTCATCAAGAAAATCCAGGTAATTCTGGATTTAAAGTTGCTGACTCTCATCATTATGTTAATCATTTAGAGAAGTCCGAAGTCCTCTCATCTTTCAGTTCTAGAGAACAGGAAGTCCTCGAACTGTTAACACACGGTCTTTCTAATGCCCAGATGGGTAATCAGTTACATCTAAGTCCTCGGACAGTAGAAAAGTACGTTAGCAGCTTACTAAGGAAAACCGAAACTAGCAACCGCGCTGAACTAGTGCGTTTTGCGATTACGCAGGGTTTAGTTAAATAACAGCTAATCACACTGTTGATTACTGGCTGGTGACGTGTTTTAAAAGACCTTCACAAGCATCTACGAGTAAATCAATCACCTGATTAAATCCCTCGGAACCCCCATAGTAAGGGTCTGGAACTTCGGGAATAGTGTACTTGGAGCAAAAGTCACACATCAAGCGCACTTTTTGGCGATACAGTTCAGTTGGATCGAGAGAGAGGATATTTTCATAATTCTCTCGATCCATAGCCAAAATCAAATCAAAATCTTGAAAATCTGACTTTTGAAACTGTCGGGCTGAACCACGTAATTTAATTCCCAATTTTTGAGTAGCCGCAATATTCATGCGTCTGTCAGGTGGGCTACCAATGTGGTAACTAGATGTGCCGGCAGAGTCGCAGAGAATGCTTTCGCTCAAACCTGCCTGCTCGATCAAATGATACATGATATTTTCTGCGGATGGCGAACGGCAAATGTTCCCCAGGCAGACAAAAAGCAGCTTATAAGGCATAAAAATCCGCTTTAGGGAGTCAATAGTCAAGAGTCAATAGTCCATAGTCCAAAATTCTTAACTGTTGACCCTTGACTCTTGACACTTTACTGAAATCCGGGAAGCTCTAGCCCACTGGTTAAGTCTTCCATGCGATCGCGCATTGTCGCAGTGGACTTGTTGTAAGCATCTTTCATTGCTGCTGTCACAAGGTCGGAAAGTACATCTGCACCTTCTTCTAGAGCACTTGGGGAAATTTCCACGCGCTTTGGTTCTTGGTTTCCGCTGACAATCACCTTGACAAGACCACCACCAGACTCTCCCAAAATTTCCATTTGCTCCAATTCTTCTTGGAGTTTTTTGGCGCCTTCTTGAACTTGCTGCGCTTTTTTAAACGCTTCGGCAAGTTCTTTCATTTTTCCCAAGCCAAAGCCAAATCCCTGTCCTTTTTCTGCCATAACTGATTGTTCTTTGTGTGCGTTGAATAACAAATCAAATTCAATTATAGATGCGCTTTGCAGTTGCCTGTTTTTTTTACCTATTAGGGGTAATGGGCATGGGGGATGGGGAAAGGATAAAGGGGAATAGGAAAAACGCTTTCCCATTGTCCAATGCCCCCAATCGAGCGTGCCCCTTGCCCGATGCCCATTCCCTCAAACTGGTTGAAAATCTCCGATCATTTTGACTTCTGGCTCTAACAAAATCGACCAGCGGTCTTGTACGCGCTGCTGAATGTGGCGGATTAGACCAAAGATATCGTTAGCTTTTGCCCCGCCACGATTGACGATAAAATTAGCGTGGAGTTGTGCTACTTGCGCTCCGCCTATTTGATAGCCTTTAAGACCTGTTTGTTCAATTAACCAGCCTGCGCTGTGAGGTTTGGGGTTGCGGAACACACTACCGCAGCTGGGGAAGTTGTAGGGTTGAGTGGACAGACGATGTTGTTTGTGTTGTTTTGTTACGGCTGCAACTAAAGCCGGATCTCCCCCTGGCTTGAGTTGGAAGGTGGCTTGGGTGACTATGCGATCGCTTCCTTGTAATAATGAAGTCCGATAGGCGTAACCCAACTGATCGGGGGTGAGAATTTCTAATGTGCCATCAGGTGAAAGCACTTCGGCGCTGACTAACATCTGTGCCATACAGCTACTGTGTGCCCCAGCATTCATCACAACCGCACCACCGACGGTTCCGGGGATACCAACCGCCCATTCTAATCCGGACCAACCCAAATCTGCTGCTTGCCAAGCCAAGCTGGGGATTGATTCTCCAGCTGCAACTGTTAATTGACCTGTTTGGGGGTCAAAGTGGCTGTGGCGCAGATGACGAGTAGCGATAACTAAACCGGATATACCGCGATCGCTTACCAACAGGTTAGAGCCAGCGCCGAGTATTGTTACTGATAAATCACGTTCTTTTGCATACTTGACACTTGCTTCTAGTGCTGCTAAGTTTCGCGGAGCTGCGTACCATTCGGCGGGTCCCCCAACTCTGTAGGAAGTAACCGCTGCGAGGGAAGCCTGAGACTTGATTGCAAAATCGCTACCGATTACGTAAACTTTCTTCTCAATAGAATTAACTGTTTCTTGCTTACTTGTCGCTAAGTTAGAAACTTTGCAGACGTTTTCAGCTGCCTGGGAAATTGTCATATAACTTCAATTGGTGATTTTTTTACATTTATTTGCCGTATTTATACGGCAAAAAGGTGAAGCAACGAAACTCTCGCTCTGATAGACACAATGAGTTGTGGAATTAACCAACAAGTGTCAGCTTTTAGGATGTAGCTTTAGCTGGTTCGCAAAGAGTTGTAATTACTTCGGGTATCACCATGTTTAAGTTACCGGCACCTAAAAACAAAGCTAAGTCTCCAGGACACAGCTTAGAAAGTAAATATTCACGCACTGAGGATAAAGTCGGTTGATAACTCACATGGGGCTGGTGAGTAGCAATTTTTGCCACTAGCTGTTCACCACTGACTTGTCCTAAATCTGGTTCACCTGCACTATAAATGTCAGTGATGACCACCAAATCAGCACAAGTAAAGGATTCAGCAAATTCTTCTAAAAAGGTGAGTGTGCGGCTGTAACGATGTGGTTGAAAGATCGCAACTACTCTTTGCCCTGGTCTAGCTTGGAGACGTGCGGCAGCGAGAGTTGCGCGAACTTCACTGGGGTGATGGGCATAGTCGTCAATAAAGGTAATACCATTGACTTCACCCCGTAATTCAAAGCGGCGTTTTGCACCTTCAAAAGTGGCAATAGATGAAGCAATTAAGCCAAATTCTAAATTTAAGACTCGACCAACAGCGACTGCGGCTAAACAGTTGCTGAGGTTGTGACGACCGAGCAAAGGCAAGTTTAACACGCCCAAGGCTTTGCCTCGTTCCCAAACTAAAGCTGTTGTACCATCGGCGCGATATTCTATATTGGTGACAGTGTAATCAGCTTCGGTGTCTGAGTGTAAGCTGTAGCTGATAGTTGGTTTGAGGCGATCGCTTACGGTCTCACAATCAATACTACCGATCAATATTTTGCAACTATGAGCAAATGTCTGGAAAGTTTCCACCACTTGCTCTAACGTGTCGTAGTGGTCGGGATGATCTAATTCAATATTGGTGATGATGCCAATTTCTGGGGCATGTTTCACCAAAGAACCATCTGATTCATCTGCCTCAGCTACTAAATACTTACTTTCTCCCAATCGGGCATTGCCAGACCAAGCTTTTACTTCACCACCTATCAAAATCGTTGGGTCTAAACCAGCTTGCAGTAGCATATAACCAATCATGCTACTAGTAGTAGTTTTACCATGCGTTCCTGCTACTGCAATACTGTAATATTCGGCAATTAATGCGGCTAATACATCAGACCTATGAAAGATTGGGCAACCTAATTCTAGTGCTGCTTTGTATTCTAAATTATTTGTATTAATTGCTGTTGAACAAATGACTTGGGGCAGTATTCCTTTACTTACAGTGGGCGATTTATCTGGTGAATTTAATACTACTGCATTCCTCTCAGTAATCACCTCACTTGGAGGATGAAAAAAGGCGAGATTGCTTGCTTCTTGCCTTCCAAATATATGAGATCCGATACCTTCCAACTTTTGTGTAATGTGGTTTGGACGAAGATCCGAACCTGACACTGGCAAATGGCGTTTTGTCAGAACGTATGCCAAAGCAGACATACCTATACCGCCGATACCAATAAAGTGAAATGGTCTACCACTAAAGTCTACAGAATTGCTCATTGTTTAATCCTCTTACACCACACCACACCAATATTCATAAATGACACGCGTATCATAACAGGAATTTGATTTTTATCTTACAGATTATGCATCATTTTCTGTCTGATGATTCAGTTGCTATCGAATGCTAAACATCTGCATGTTCAGAATGATTTTACCAAGGCATGGGATTTTTTCTTTTTCTGAACTGTTTTTATGTTTATTCTGAAAATTTCCGCCGCATCGGGAAAGAAATGACTGTAATTTCAAATACATTTTTTGTTTTCCTTACTGGAATTATCGCTCAATAGTACATTGGGATGGGAAACTGCTTTTAAACTGAAATAAAACTCACACTAAGCATATGCGGTCTATTGCAATTTTCGGCGGCACTTTTGATCCTGTTCATTGGGGACACTTGATTCTAGCTGAGACTGCTTTGTACCAAGTACCCTTAGAATACGTAATTTGGGTGCCATCGTTAAATCCTCCTCATAAACAAGCGACTTCCTTTGAGCATCGAGTAGAAATGCTCCAACTAGGGATCAAAGACAACCCCTCGTTTGCTATTTCATTGGTTGAGGTGAATCGCTCCGGAACTTCCTATGCGATTGATACCTTACTTGAGTTATCTACTTTTTACCCTAATACTCACTGGTACTGGATTCTCGGCTTGGATGCCATCCTTACTTTGCCCCGTTGGTATCGTGGACGAGAATTAGTACAAATGTGTGATTTTTTGGTCGCACCCCGATTAGTCGGTGGAGAGAATATAGCTCAAACCGAGTTAATCTGCAAGCAAGTAGAGCAACAATTGCAAAAACAATTTTCTACCATTAAGTGGCAATTATTGCACATACCGATAGTGGGACTTTCGTCAAGTTTAATTCGGCAGATGTGCAGCGAACGCCAGTCAATTCGTTATTTAGTCCCGGAATCGGTCAGATATTACATCGCTGCCCAAAACCTCTACTTCCATAAATCTAAATAAAATATGTATTTTTTTGTTGCTCTAGCACTTTATAGTTATAAATACCCCCTCCCTTTGCTGTATGATCGTGGTCAACGATATTAATGTATAGGCATAAATACAGAGGGGCAAGACGCTGTGATTAGAGTTGCAATCAACGGTTTTGGGCGCATTGGACGTAACTTTATGCGCTGCTGGGTAGGTAGAGAACATAGCAACATCGATGTGGTTGCTATCAATGACACCTCAGACCCTAGAACCAACGCGCATCTGCTCAGATATGACACGATGCTAGGAAAATTAAAGAATGCTGACATTTCTGCCGATGATAATTCTATCATCATTAACGGGAAAACCGTTAAGTGCGTATCCGATCGCAATCCAGAAAACTTGCCCTGGAGAGACTGGGAAATAGACCTGATTATTGAAGCAACAGGTGTATTTACCAGCAAAGAAGGGGCAATGAAGCATGTAAATGCAGGCGCCAAGAAGGTTCTGATCACTGCCCCAGGCAAAAACGAAGATGGTACGTTTGTAGTTGGCGTGAATCATCACGACTACGACCACAACAAACACAACATCATCAGTAATGCCAGCTGTACTACCAACTGTTTGGCTCCCATTGCCAAGGTGTTGCACGAGAAGTTCAACATCATCAAAGGCACAATGACCACTACTCATAGTTACACCGGCGACCAACGTCTGTTAGACGCTAGCCACCGAGATCTGCGACGTGCTCGTGCTGCGGCAATGAACATTGTACCCACCTCCACCGGTGCGGCAAAAGCTGTAGCGTTGGTACTACCAGACCTCAAAGGTAAGCTGAATGGTGTGGCATTGCGCGTACCCACCCCGAACGTTTCGATGGTGGATTTCGTCGTTAACGTCGAGAAGCGCACTATTACCGAAGAAGTCAACCAAGCCCTGAGAGATGCCTCCGAAGGTCCAATGAAAGGCATTTTGGATTATTGCGACCTACCCTTGGTATCATCCGATCATCAAGGTAGCGAAGCTTCTTCGATTGTCGATGCTAGCTTGACAATGGTCATGGGCAGCGACATGGTGAAGGTGATGGCATGGTATGACAACGAGTGGGGTTACAGCCAGCGAGTCTTGGATTTGGCAGAACTAGTAGCCGATAAGTGGAGTTAAGCAAAAAGTTAGGAGGAGCAAAGTTATGAGTGAAGAATTTTAAGTTTTGAGTTGTCAGTTGTGGTTTTTAAATCAAAAATGGGCTTCAACTTCCAACTTCCTACTCCTGTAGAGACTTCGGACGATCGCGTCTCTACAACTAACTTTGCTCCTTCGCTACTCAGCTCGTCCCAAAATGTTGAAACCCTCGACCAATAGTGAGAATTTGGTCGGGGTTTTTTGGGTTTTGGTCGTGTAAGAGGACTTTGGAGCCAGATGTAATTGTTCCCACGATCGCTGCCCCTTTACCAAGTTTTTGAACTAATGCATAAGCTGTTTTTTTTGGCAAGCACAGCACTAATTCAAAGTCTTCACCACCGTCAAGAGCGTATGATAGCGCTTTTTCTTTTGTCAGCCAGGAGTTGAAAGCATCTGGTAAAGAAATTTGCGTAGATTCTATAACAGCACCAACACCACTAGCGCGGCAAATTTGCAAAACTGCATCCGCTAAACCGTCGCTGCTGTCCATACCAGCGA
>NZ_JAOWRF010000155.1 GCF_025753815.1 Plectonema radiosum NIES-515
TTTAAACGCGGCAATTAACTTATCACGGTTGGCTTCATCGTGAAAGCTTACTGAGGGATAACCGCTCCCATGCTCCCGTTGAAGTAAGAAGTAAATGTCTAGACTTGTCTAGGATTTATATAGCAGAACCCTAAGTTTTTGCGTAAAGGTGAATCATGTCTTAAGCGTTCTCAACGTCGAGTATCTAAAAAAGCAAAAGGTTCAAATAATAGAGGCAAAGCTAGATATATTTTAGGAAAACACCACCTCAAAATAAGTAGGCAACGTAAAGACCATGCTGTGAAATTGGCACGGTGCGTAGTTCAGTCCAACGACTTGATAGCCTACGAAGATTTGAGGATTAAAAATATGGTGAAAAATCATTGTTTAGCCAAGTCTATAAATGACGCATCTTGGTATCAGTTTCGTGTTTGGGTTGAGTACTTTGGGAAAGTATTCAAACGAGTCACGGTTGCGGTTAATCCGCAATATACGAGTCAAGAATGCTCTAGTTGCAAAGTCATTGTTAAGAAAACACTATCTACTAGAACGCACGTTTGTAAGTGTGGTTGTGTGATGGATAGAGATGAAAACGCAGCTAGAAACATACTATTTCGCTCCTTGGGTACGGTAGGGCATATCGGAACCTCTGCACTAGATGTAGGCAACGCTTGGGGAGATGAAACCTCTACTCTAGTTGGTGAAAACCTGCTTGAGCAAGTTATGTCTTAGATTCAAGAATCCCCGTCTCTGAGCGAGCGGGGAGTGTCAATACAATTATCAGTCACTAGTCATTTCATCTCGCCATTTTGAGCGATCGCTACTTTCTATGTCACGCGATCGCGCTTCTAACCAAGTTTCCCAAGATAAAGCTTTCTGTCTTTCCACATGATTGATAAACTGCATAATCGATTGATCTGCCTTGATCGGGGTTCTCATGTCAAACTTAATTGTTTGGAAAATCTTCGTATCACCTTTAGCAAAGTAGTTACCCACCATCTTTGTAAGTGATAGCACAACTCTATTAAATAACCAACCGAAAAGACCTTTGCGTTTTTTCGTAATGAACAAAGTTTGACCTTCCGCTTTTCCTCCTTGGGTCATCCGCAGGGTAAACATGATGTGGAAGTGCAAAAAGTCGGGTCCAACTGTAACTGTACCCGTACTACCATACCAATAACACATGTTGTAGGTGACGGCGTTTTTGTAGAATGGACGAATCAACTTGATGAAAAACGAATCTTCACCACCCCGTGTAGTGTTGCTGAAAGCGATCGCATTCTCATTCAGTTCGTCTTTGTGAAAAACAATTTCTAAGGGCAAATTGTGAACTGTATTGAAGTGTTGAGCGTCAATTGCATTAATCATCACCACATTCGGATGACAATTTTTGATGAAACGAGAACCTAAAGCGCTGTAACATTCTTCCTCTTCCAATTCCGGGACAAAGGGTAACGGTTGGTGTGGAGTTTCCCCAGCCCAAACCCAAATCATCCCATATTTCTCTGCCGTGTGCCAAGATTTCAACTTCATCGGCAGCGGTTCTCCCAAACAGGGGATATCAACACAAATCCCATCAGCATCAAACTTCCAGTTGTGGAAAAAACAGCGCAATTCATTACCCTCAACTTTGCCTTCTGCTAAATGAGCACCCATATGTGGACAGTAGGCATCAAAGGTAATTACTCTTTTATCTTGACCTCGGTAAATAACTAGTTCGCGACCGAGAACTGTAACAGCTTTTACCTCACCCTTCCTTAAATTGCGCGAGGGTAATACCCAATACCACCCCTCGATAAAGCGCTGTGGGTTATTGAAAGTCTTTTTTTGGCTTCTTGCGCTAAAAATCTGCGAGTTGATATTCATGTTGAGGTTTTCGCTTCTGGTGAAGCAGCTGATATATAATTCCCAATTTAATAGTTCTCAAAATGTTGCGATCGCAAAGCGACTCTAAAAGAGTATCGCTGGTTTGAAATGAGGAGTATTTTTTTCTATCCCCCATTCTGCTGGAAACTGTTGCTGCTGCTGAACAGGGGAATTAGCGAACCACATTCTTCTCCCTGCATCTGTCAGGTTTTCTTCACAAATTTCTGTCAAGCAGACGAGTTCGGCACCTTGGAGATGATTGGGGTTACGTTGCTGGAAAAAGCGGATGTGAGGATCTTGCAGTCTTTCTGGGGGAATCCCCCGCAGACAGTCTCGCAGCACATGGGGATGAGGAAAGCGGACTATTCCGGCTTTTGTGTCATAATATTCGCCAAAGCGATCGCCTGCAAGAAACTCGATCAACCAGGAAATATAAACTGGTGTAACTGCATCATATCGCGGATAAAACTCGCGCCAAAAAATCGGCAGAAAACGATAGGTACGATATCCCCCAGAAATGAGCAGCCAATATAGTTTACCCTGAGCATAATCACGCCGAAGCTGATTCACCGAGGTTATCCAACACCGAGAAAGCGCAGAACTCGACCAACCGCTTGGGTCCATTATGGTGTCTCCAGAATAGACTACACTTAATTTTTCCCCCTCAAACTCGGTGTTATACATCAGCAGAGTAGAAAAACCTTGCAGCCGATCTGTTTTTTCATCTTTGAGCAGAATTACCCAGTTTTTCTGGCTTAAGTCTGTGTCAAAAACATCTCGTTTTACACCTTCAAAATAAATGCTAAGTAGCGAGTACATAGCTTCCCTATCTTCTGGTGATAAATCTTCAGTCTGAACCAGTCGGCTTTTCATTGCTTCATCAAAACAAATTTCGTCGCTCTATTATATGAACTGTAATCATTTGTTTAATGTAATTATAAAGTTATGTGTCAAAAACTCATCTCTGGCATTACCATTTTAAAATTGCCATGTTATTCTCCAAAATTGAATTTGATTGAGATTTTGTGACGATTTATTAAGTATCAGTTACATCCCATATTCCGCAAATAACAACGCTCTCCCCCCTCTTTAAAGACGGGGTTTATACCCAGCGCGAATTTCATTCCAGCCTTGCATCATATCTGGTAAACTCGCTTGGGGGTTAGCAGATATGATCGGATTGACACTCTGCGGTCACTTATACACGCAGATTCTCTAAGACTTGCTTAAAAGGGATAGTCAAATATCCCCCTAGACGCTCAAAACAATTACCAGCACGAGAGGTATTGCAATTGCACTTACTTAAGATTTAATTATTTGTTTTCCGAGTTCATCACTTGCCAGTTCGGTACGCTTCATGTTTTCCCATTACTTGTTTACCCAGAGTCGCAACTTGTGCGGGTGCGAGGTAAATCAGGGGTTACTACGAGTCAAAACACTTCAACACGTAGATGATTATTCCTACTCACACTTCAATTTTATCATTTTCCACGGTGGTTAAAACCACAGGTGGCGTGTTTCCTCCACTGCCTAAAGTCAAGTGGCGTATCCTCTCGACCCGCGTTTTTCTTGTGAAAATTAACTATGCGTTACCCAAAACCATTGTAGAGACGTAGCATTGCTACGTCTCTACGTCTCTACGTCTCTACGTCTCTACGTCTCTACGTCTCTACGTCTCTACGTCTTTTGTGGAGATGTCTATTGGTAATTATCCCTATTCACCATTCCAAACCCGATATAAATTTTGAAAAAACTGGAAACACTAACTACCACCGAGTTAGCAACCTGGGTACAACAAGCCAAAACTCACGTGAATCAGGGAGTAGTTGCTAACCGCATTCCTAAATTAGCTGTTATCGATCCTCATTACTTTGCGGTTCACATTTGCTGTCAATCAGGACAAGCTTACAGTACAGGCAATACAAACTGTGTTTTTCCGTTGATGAGCGCGATTAAGCCGTTTTCACTATTATATCTGCTAGAACATCTGGGATTGGAAACAGTTTTTCAGTGGGTTGGGGTTCAGCCATCAGATGCTCCGTTTAATTCTCTCACGCAACTGATTAGCGATCAAGGATTTCCTCGCAATCCGATGATTAATAGTGGTGCAATTACTCTTGCTGATAAATTACCAGGAAAAAATCCAAGCGATCGCACACAAAAATTTTGTCACTGGCTCAATCAATTAGCAGGTTGTAACTTCAAGCTGGATGAAGCCATGTTAGCTTCAGTACGTTCAGTTAATTCTCAAACCAATCAGGCGATCGCTCAATATCTTGCTTTATCTGGATATATAGATGATGTTAAAACTGCTCTAGACACTTACGAACAGATTTGCTGTCTGTCTGGCACAGTTGAAGACTTAGCTTGTTTTGGAAAAATTTTATCTTTTCTCGAAGTTATACTACCACAAAATCGCCGCTGTGTCAATGCCCTGATGTTAACTTGTGGATTGTATGAAGCATCTGGCAAATATAGCATCCGGATCGGATTACCGATGAAATCAGGAATTAGCGGTGCGCTTTTAACAATAGTACCAAAACAGGGAGCGATCGCCACCTACAGTCCCGCCCTAGACAGTGTAGGTAATTCTGTAGCCGGACTTGCCTTTATCGAAGCATTATCTGAAAATTTACACTTAAGTCTACTGTAGTTAGCGCTTAAGCGCTAAAGTGCTAAATACAAGCAAAAGTTATAGCTAGGACTTACGCACGCTCTCAAATTTCTTATAAGAGTGCATTGACGTTTAGACGTCGTTTCAGGCTTTGATCAATTATCCTTTGATAAATAGCGATGCCTAAAAACAGTCGAAAAATCAAGGTTTAATACCTGAAATCCATACCACACATTTGGTATTTCCTGTCAATGCGTAAGTCCTAATCAGATCACTATTTGCAGTCTGCAATTTGCACTTTTTTTATGAACATTACTCTCCCAAAGCAATACAACTTCCTCTCTCGCTTTTCGCGACTAGCACTCATCAATGTGCTTTCGAACCTCATGGAGCCGCTAGCCGGAACAATCAGCATAGCTTTTTTGGGTCATTTAAGCAAAATAGATCATCTAGCAGGAGTTACTCTCTGTGCTACCCTGTTTAACATAATATATTCCCTTATGAGCTTTTTACGGATGGGAATCACTGGAGTAACAGCGCAAGCGGTTGGACTAGATGACCGTGAGGAGATGCTGCTAGTTGCACTACGAAATGGTTTGATTGCGCTGGGTATAGGTGGACTGCTTCTATTATTCCAATATCCTCTGCAACAATTCTGGTTTGGCATCATGAATACGACTTTAGAGGTTAATGCATCAGGTATTGACTATTTCCGTGCCCGAATCTGGGGAGTACCTGCTGTTGCCCTCAATTTAGTGATAATTGGCTGGTTTCTCGGACGGGAGATGAGTGGCTATGTGTTGCTGATGTCAGTAGTGGGTAATATGGCAAATATTGTGTTTGATTACCTGTTTATTGTCCATTGGGACTGGGCAAGCACAGGAGCAGGAACATCCCAGTCAATTAGTCAGTATCTTATGTTAGTAGTAGGCATAATTTTAGCAAGTTTTAAAACTGACTGGGAAGAAGCTCCAAATGCAGTTAAAAAATTTTGGAATGCAAGTGCATTTAAAGCGGCTTTTACCCTCAATATTAATCTCTTCATTAGGTCTTCAGCTAATATGTTTGTCTTGATCATTTTCACGGCTCTGAGTTCTGCAATGGGGACTATTGTCTTGACTGAAAATGCCTTACTCTTACAAGTATTGTTAATTTCCATCTATATTTTTGAGGGAATAGGATTTGCTACAGAGACTTTGAGCGGAAAATTTAAAGGACAACAAGCGAATGGGCAGTTATTACCCCTATTGCAGGTAACGTTAGGAAGCAGTCTACAGGTAGGATTGATTTGTGCCCTTGTGTGTATTCTTTTTCCTGAGATAGTCTTTGGTCTATTAACCAATCACGACGAAGTAACTTCGCTTCTTAGAAGCTATCTTCCTTGGTTATTCTTTGTACTGGAATTGTTTTCAGTTTCTCTAATACTAGATGGGTACTTTGCAGGTTTAGGCTTAGGGGCAGGCATACGTAATGCTTCCTTGAGCGGAGCAATGTTAGGATTTGCACCCCTAGCAATCATGGCAGGGTATTATCATAACAATCATATTTTATGGTTTGCTCTATCTATGTCGGTGATCACAAAGTTGGTAGTTCTTGGGTTACAATTGCAAAGTTTTGTAGTTCAAACTTTCGTATCTAATGTTACGGAATCAAGGTCAAAGTCATCTGAAGGAGCGTAATAAAAAATGTTATTGTCACGAAGTTTTCGCCAAAAAGGAAAGGAGGAAATAAAGAGAATATGTATTTTTTCTTCGGCATCACATCTAAATTGAAAAAGGGTATCTATAGATTACCCTATCCGTGTATCCCTCGATTATTTATTGACAGACTACTAGAGGATTAGACGTAAATGCGGTGGAACTAGTAGTTAGCGATGGTACAACTGGATTGCCCACAGTGATGCAGCTACTCCTTTTCTAGACCAAGCGCATGGGCATGGTGGATAATGCGACGACATGTCTCTTCGATGCAAGCATCGAAACCATTCAGCTTGAAAACTGTGCTAACTCCATGACCACCAGAATCTCGGTCAGGTGGGTAACCATCTCGCAGAACACGAAACGATGGGATCACAGGCCAATCATAGACAAAAAGTGCAATAAACTCATCGATGGGTATGCCATCCTTGTCAGTCATGGCAATGTACTCTTCGGGTGATTTCCTTGTTTGACTGTGGTACTTGGCATAACCTGGCATTGCTAGGCAGGTAAAGATTGTGTCACGTCCATTTTCCTGCAACATCAACAAAGTCTGAAGCTTCATTAAGTAGCTGGCTACCGTGGGGAAGCGCTTGCTAAATCCAGATGCAACAATATATACATTGCGACCAGTCGGGTCGAACGTTACTTGCAATCTACCGTGGTCAGTTACTTCAGACCAACTTCCATAAGTATATGGATCAACAGATGTCGGCTGTAGCACCTGCCACGCGCCCAACTCCCCATTACGCTCCATTACCCAGAACCATGGCATATCACCACTATTGAGCAAATCAATACGATCAGCGATGAGAAAGGGAGGCGCAATTGCCTCTTCTCCGATCCAGCCATACGCCTCCCTTTCAAGCTGGCTTAGTTTTGCTACATCTGTCATTACTGCGGGTCGAACCGTCCATGGAGGAAGATGTAAGGGGTGGGAGGCAGGGGACAATCCCAGCTTGGTGAGTGCAAAAGACTGTACCTCAACCAACGCATCCTGTTTTGACGTAACTGATGACTCGATTGGGACGTTTTGTTGGTTGGACTGTGGTGCAATTCTATCGAGGAGAAAGCTGGCTAGCTGGTTAATCGTTGGATGGTCAAACAGAACTCCCACTGGCAGTTCCACCCCTGTAGCAGAACGTAGCTTATTACGCAGTTCGACTGCTATCAAAGAATCTATCCCTAGGTCGAAGAAGCCCGTTTCTAATGAAATAGATTCTGGCTGATTAATGCCTAACACTATAGATAGTTGATGACGAACATGAGCTATTAATAGGGAACGACGTTCCCCAAACGTAGCCGACTCCAACTTTAACAGAAATTCCGAGCCAGATACTTCATCTGCTGGAGATGATTGAGCTACAATCACTGCTTGTTCAGATAAGATTTCTGACATACCTGCCAATCCCAAATAGGCTGGAGTATCTTCTCCAATGAATGATGCAAAAATCTCTTGTTCTCCCGCACAATTAAGTTTTTGACCTAAGAGGGGATGGATATTTTTGCCTTTGGGCAAATACTGTTTCTTTTGAGAATTGTGGTTAGTTTCAATCCAGTAGCGTTGTCGTTGGAAGGGATAAGTGGGTAATACTACTTTCTTGCGGGCATAATCCCGGTCAAAACCTAACCAGTCAACTTTGACTCCCCTAACATATAGCTCTGCTAAACTTTGGAGCATTTGCTGCCAATCTGCTTGACTTTCCCGTAGAGAGGGCAACCAAGTCCCTATTCCTTCTGGTAAACACTGCCTTCCCATGCCTAATAATATGGGCTTAGGTCCAACCTCTAGGAAGATTTCATAACCTTCTTGGTGTAAGGTCTCCATGCTTTTGGCAAACTTGACTGGTTGACAGACATGACTTACCCAGTAGTCTGCTGTGGAGATCCTCTCATCTGCTCTGTTGCCTGTGAGATTTGAGATTAATGGAATTTGGGGTTGATTGTAGGTGATTTGATTAGCTACCTCGGCAAATTCCTTTAACATTGGCTCCATTAGGGATGAATGGAAGGCATGGGATACTTGCAGTGGAGTTGCCTTGACTCCCCGGTCTGCAAAGGTCTGACAAATGGTTTGCAGCAGGTTGGCATCTCCAGAAATGACTGTGTTTTGTGAACCGTTGATGGCGGCGATCTCCACTTGTTGTGCATGAGGTGCAATTACCAATCTCACCTCCGCCTCATCATCCATGATAGCTGCCATAGCCCCACCCGATGGCAAGCTCTGCATCAAGCGTCCCCGCTGGGCAATTAGCTTTAAACCATCTTCTAAGCTAAATATTCCTGCTACACAAGCAGCTACATATTCCCCTACACTATGACCCATCACCACATCTGGTTTGATGCCCCAAGAAATCCACAACTGGTAGAGTGCATACTCTAAAGCAAATAGGGCTGTTTGAGTATAGACGGTTTCATTTATGGGAGATGTTTCTTCAGTCTGAGGATAGAGTAAGGAGAGTAGGGGGATCTCCATATAGGGCTGCAGGATTTGCTCGCAACGAATTAATACATCACGAAAGGTCGGCTGAGTTTCATATAACAAACGTCCCATTCCTACATATTGTGACCCTTGTCCTGTGAAGAGAAAGGCAATTTTTGGCTGCTGACTCGATATCCTACTCTCTACACCGATAGCTTCTTCTCCCAAGCTGAAAGATGATAGACTTTTGCTTAACTGCGGGATAGATTCAGCTACCAGAGCCAGGCGATGCTTAAAGTGCGATCGCCCCAAATTAGCCGTAAAGCAAATATCCGCTAACTCCAAATCTGCATTAGTTGCTAAGAAATTTGCATAACTTTGAGCCAGTTCCGCCAGAGCTGCTTTAGTTTTTGTAGAAAGAGTTAATAACTGATAGGAACGTTCAAACAACGGTGACTTAACTTCTTTTGCTGGTGCTTCTTCCAGAACTATATGAGCATTAACACCACCAAACCCAAATGAACTTACCCCAGCTCGTCTAGGAATGATATCTCCCTGTTTTGTCCTTAACTGTTCCCAATATTTTGTATCTTCGACTATGTAGAAAGGACTATCATCCAATTTAATCCGTGGATTCAAGTGCTGATAATTGATAGTTTTTGGTAGTTCCTGATGCTTCATTGCTAGTAATACTTTGATGACCCCAGCAACTCCTGAAGCTGATTCCAAATGTCCAATATTTGTCTTGACTGAACCTAATCCACAATAAGGTTCATTATTTGGCTCCATTTCATACTGTTGATACAGTTGTGTAAACGCTCGTTTTAAGCCATTAACTTCAATCGGGTCACCTAACGGTGTACCTGTACCGTGAGTTTCGATGTAAGAAATTGTGTCGGGTGAAATATTGGCTTTTTTGTATGCACTACGAATTACTTGTGATTGCGCATAAGCATTAGGAGAAGTTAAAGTTCGGGCTCTACCACCATGATTAATAGCACTTCCTCTAATTACACCATAAATATGATCTCGATCTTCAATTGCACGACTGAGCGGCTTTAATAGGATGACTCCTGCTCCTTCACCTCTTACATAGCCGTCTGCTTCAGCATCAAAGGTTTTGCACTGCCCCTGAGGTGACAACATGCCTAACTTGCTAAAGGAGATATAGTATGTGGGGGTACAAAGTATATTGACACTACCAACTAGTGCCATCTCACATTCATCTTCTTTGAGAGAGTATATAGCATTATGAATCGCTACAAGTGAACTTGAACAAGCCGTATCCACAGCCACACTAGGCCCACGGAAATTGAAAAAATAAGAGAGCCGGTTCGGGATGATGCTTGTATAAGTGCCTGTTGATATATGCCCCTCAATGTTATCTAGATTCTTTTCTAATAATTCTTTATAGTCAGAATTACATACACCTATGAAAACACCTACATTAGCTCCTGATAATTCTGACGGTGCATACCCTGAGTCTTCTAAACATGTCCAAGCCAGCTCCAGCATGAGCCTCTGCTGAGGGTCTAACAGTGTAGCTTCTCGGGGTGATATACCAAAGAATGTAGCATCAAATTTGTCAGCATCTGCAATGAATCCACCCCACTTACTAATAGTCTTATTAGGAGATTCAGGATTAGGAGAATAGAAGGATTCAGAATTCCATCTATTTGAGGGAATCTCCGTTATGCTATTTACACCTCGTTTGAGATTTTCCCAAAATTGGTGATAGCTTCTAGCTCCTGGAAACCGACACGATATACCGATGACAGCGACGAAATCCCCCAATTTATCCATATTATCGATAGTTTTAGTTTTAGTGTTAAGTTATATAAACAATAATACTTGTTGCAAGACGGCAGGAGCTAAGTGTCAGATTTCAAATGTGGCATTCTCAATAATATTGACAATTGAGTCATGAAACAATAACATCATAAACGAGAAATCAGCAGTTCTAGACTTTATCTATTTAAAGATGTCAAAGCAAATTTTACACCAGAATCTACTGATGAGCAAATAAACAAAGGGCATGGTCGAGTAGAAAAACGTCATGTCAGTATTTGTCAAACACTGGATAATATTCGTCCTTGGCGAGGACTCGCAACTATAATTCAAGTTAAATCTGAACGTCAAGTATTTAGGACTAGCCCTTTCAAGGTGACAAACGAAGATACGTTGTTTAAGTGCTACCATCTTGAATTCTCCGCTCAGATTTTGGGCTTTTTGAAGGTTGAAATAACCAATCTTCGTTCCGAATTTCACCACCTTGAAAGGGCTAGTCCTAATAGCTTTTTTAGCCTTTATCTAATAATGGTGCTGACAACTCCGGCTGATTTAGCGGCAAATTCAAAGATGGAGAAGCATCATTGAAATCTCCCTTTAATTCCGGTTCTTGCGGATTGGGAGCGATTTTTTCTGGTAAAGTGGTTGACTGCGGAGTTGGCGTTTCCTCTAATTGTGGTTCAGGTTTTGGCTCGATAACTTCTGGTAATGTTGGCGATACACTTGGAGATGGTGTCACAGGTGGTTGTAAAGTGGGAATCTTAGGTGTCCGACGATTGAAAAAACCGCCTGATTTTGCTGGTTGCGGGGATTGTTGCGGTATGGCTAGTTCCTTAGTTTGCGTTTCCTTTGGTTGAGGTTCAACTTGTCTTGGCTGGATTGATTCAGACTCAGTAACAGGTTCCTCTACCTTAGTTTGGGGTGTTGTTTCAACTGCTGGTGTGAGTATTGGTTCAGCCGTTGTTGATTTAGCAGTATAATTGGGGTCTACAATGGAGCGAACTTGCTCTGCTGAAAGTTCACCTCTAACGATTTTAGAAAGAGTGTCTTTACCCTTAGGTTCGTAGGTAATCAGCCTGATTGTGCTGTTGAAGACATTTTTCACAACATTTCCCTGATCGTCGAGAAATTCCAGCTTCACCCAGTTTTTACCAGGTTTAAAACCTTTGAGATAAATAGACTGCCAGCGATCGAGAACAAAGCTTTCATCATTAATTGTGCAACGAATGCGCCAATCAGCAATTTGATTATTGGGATTGTATGAAGCAACGAGGTGCAAAGGCGCATTAGTTAAATAAAAGTCTAGTAGAATTGGTTCTGCCCCATAGATGCCTTGAGGACGGTTGTAGGTTATCAGGGGTAGTGCCGGATCGGGATTGTTATCGTCGGTTTTCGTAAAGATGTGAAATGTTGTCTGAGCGTAAGCACCGGCATTTTTAAAGCTTTCATCCCAAGGACGAGAAGCAAAGACGCGCAAAGTATGAGTACCTGGAGATAAGTCTGGTAAAACCAGCGGTTGATTCAGATCGTAAACACTTATGTAGGGTTCATTATCAACAATTACATTTAAATGCAGTCCTAGATTGAATTTTGGGTCTTGAAATATTGGTAAATCCTTAACTTGCAAACGGACTGTAACTTTGTCGTCTTGGAGAACTTCATCAGCTTGGGGAGTAACTATTGTTACTTGCGGTTGATAAACTTCTAAGGACGCTCGCAGTTCTTGAATTGCCGCTGGTGGGGAAACTTCAGAGAATTGCCGAGAAATCTGTTGCGGCTTTTCTTTGTGTCCAGCAGACACTTCTTGGCTTACGACTTTTTCGCCACAACTAGTAATACTCAATACCAGTAAAACAATTATTAGCCACCTGAGGATACCGATCCTAGGTTCTATTTTCGCTATTGCTGTTGTCCGCAACTTCATGACTTCCACCTAGTTTTAGTCTTCAACAACTGATTTTGGCGCAAATCATGCATTTGGAACCATAGCCCAAAAGGTGAAATTTTCTGCAAATCTGATTTTTTTAGGTCTATATCAGTTATTTTTCCAAATTAGTCATATTTATCACAAATATTTATTAATAGCAATTTCCGCAAAATATGGTAGTTACCTTTATTTAAAAGACCAACATATACAAATCAAAGGCGAACAGAGCGAAAATGCTTACTGCGTCTTGTTTGTGGATAAATTTTCCGAATTGTTATCGTTTGTAAGTTATATGAAGAAGCTATTGACTTTTGGACAAGTTGTTTTGAGGGAAAAAGCAGATTCCACAATTACTCCAGGGTTTTTTAATTATTGTTAACTTGTGTTCAACAATGTGGGAGATAAGACTTTATAATTCAACAGAAAGCAATCTCCACTCTTTGTCTTCACCGCTGCTATCAGATATATCTGGAGCATCAGACTAAGCACAACTTAGTCAAGAAGACAACAAGTGGTTTAAATGATTCCTCACATCCTTGTTAAGAGAGGAGGGTCTGAATGACGATAAGTCCTCCAGAGCGAGAGGAGAAAAAGGCAAGAGTAATAGTCGATAAAGACCCAGTTCCTACCTCCTTTGAAAGGTGGGCGACCCCAGGTCACTTCGACAAGAACCTTGCTAAAGGGCCAAAAACCACCACCTGGATTTGGAACCTGCACGCTCTCGCCCACGACTTTGATACACATACCAGTGATTTAGAAGACGTATCCCGCAAAATATTTGCAGCACACTTCGGGCACCTAGCCGTAGTGTTCATCTGGTTGAGCGGGATGATATTCCACGGCGCGAAGTTTTCCAACTACGAAGCCTGGTTAAGCGACCCCTTGAACATTAAGCCAAGTGCTCAGGTCGTTTGGCCTATTGTGGGACAAGATATTTTGAATGGTGATGTCGGTGGTGGCTTCCACGGTATCCAAATCACCTCAGGCTTGTTTCAAATCTGGCGTGGCTGGGGTATTACAAACTCCTTCCAGTTGTACGTCACCGCCATCGGCGGCTTAGTGATGGCAGCGTTAATGCTGTTTGCTGGCTGGTTCCACTACCACAAACGCGCTCCCAAACTGGAATGGTTCCAGAATGTGGAGTCGATGATGAATCACCACTTAGCAGTATTGCTGGGTTGCGGTTCTTTGGGATGGGCAGGTCACATCATCCACGTATCAGCGCCGATTAATAAGCTTTTGGATGCAGGTGTGTCGATAAAAGACGTACCTTTGCCCCACGAGTTCATCCTGAACAAAGACTTATTGATCGAGTTGTTTCCCGGCTTTGCCAATGGTTTAACGCCATTTTTCACATTGAATTGGGGTCAGTATGCTGACTTCTTGACCTTCAAAGGGGGTCTGAACCCGGTAACTGGCGGCTTGTGGATGAGTGATATTGCTCATCACCATTTAGCGATCGCTGTTCTCTTCATCATTGCTGGTCACATGTACCGTACCAACTGGGGTATAGGTCACAGCATGAAAGAGATCCTCGAAAACCACAAAGGTCCCTTCACAGGCGATGGTCACAGAGGTCTCTACGAAAACATGACCACCTCGTGGCACGCTCAGTTAGGAACAAACCTCGCAATGCTGGGTTCCCTAACAATCATCGTGGCACACCACATGTACGCGATGCCACCGTATCCGTACTTGGCAACCGACTACGCGACACAGTTGTGTATCTTCACCCACCATATGTGGATTGGAGCCTTCTGTATTGTAGGCGGTGCGGCTCACGCCACCATCTTCATGGTGCGGGATTACGATCCTGTAGTGAACCGAAACAACGTTTTGGATCGGGTGCTTCGTCACCGAGATGCAATCATCTCTCACCTTAACTGGGTTTGTATGTTCCTCGGCTTCCACAGCTTTGGATTGTACATTCACAACGACACGATGCGTGCCTTGGGTCGTCCCCAAGACATGTTCTCAGATACAGCAATTCAATTACAGCCAGTATTTGCTCAGTGGGTACAAAACATACACACATTAGCACCTGGCGGTACTGCTCCCAATGCTCTAGAACCTGTTAGCTATGCTTTCGGTGGCGGAATTTTGGCTGTAGGCGGTAAAGTGGCAATGATGCCGATCGCATTGGGTACGGCGGATTTTATGATCCACCACATTCACGCATTCCAAATTCATGTCACAGTCCTGATTCTGTTAAAAGGATTTCTGTTTGCTCGCGGTTCTCGTCTGGTTCCAGACAAAGCAAACCTCGGCTTCCGCTTTCCTTGCGATGGTCCAGGTCGTGGTGGTACTTGTCAGGTATCCGGTTGGGATCACGTATTCCTCGGTTTATTCTGGATGTACAACACCATTTCCATCGTAATTTTCCACTTTAGTTGGAAAATGCAATCAGATGTCTGGGGGACGGTAGACAGCGATGGAGTTGTGTCTCACCTCACTGGTGGTAACTTCGCCGAAAGTGCCATCACAATCAACGGCTGGTTGCGTGACTTCTTGTGGGCACAAGCTGTACAAGTGATCAACTCCTACGGCAGTGCGCTGTCAGCTTATGGTCTACTTTTCTTAGGCGGTCACTTTATTTGGGCATTCAGCTTGATGTTCTTGTTCAGCGGTCGCGGCTACTGGCAAGAACTGATTGAGTCCATCGTTTGGGCGCATAATAAATTGAAAGTAGCACCATCAATTCAGCCTCGCGCTTTGAGTATTATTCAAGGTCGTGCTGTTGGGGTGGCTCACTATCTCTTAGGAGGAATTGTTACCACCTGGGCATTCTTCCACGCACATATACTTTCAATAGGGTAGCAAGGGAGAGTTAAGAGTTAAGAGTTAAGAGTTAAGAGTAACTTCTAACTCCTAACTTCTAACTCCTAACTCCTAACTACTACTCCTAACTCCAGTAGCTGATGGCTAAAGGTCAGAGGATTTATCACACCTATGGCAACAAAATTTCCAAAATTTAGCCAGGATCTCGCACAAGACCCGACTACACGTCGGATCTGGTATGCGATGGCTATGGGAAATGATTTTGAAAGCCACGATGGCATGACAGAAGAAAATCTTTACCAAAAGATTTTCGCTACGCACTTCGGTCATTTGGCAATCATTTTCCTATGGGCTTCGAGCCTTTTATTTCACGTCGCTTGGCAAGGTAATTTTGAACAGTGGATCACAGATCCCCTTCATATCCGCCCGATCGCTCATGCGATTTGGGACCCACACTTCGGTAAACCAGCCATCGAAGCTTTTACCCAAGGTGGTGCCAGCAATCCAGTTAACATAGCTTACTCAGGTGTTTACCACTGGTGGTACACCATCGGGATGCGGACGAACAATGACCTATATATGGGTTCAGTGTTCCTCCTGCTATTGTCAGCAGTATTTCTGTTTGCAGGTTGGTTGCACTTGCAGCCCAAGTTCCGTCCCAGCCTCTCTTGGTTTAAGAGTGCTGAACCTCGCCTAAACCACCACTTAGCTGGTTTGTTTGGTGTTAGTTCTTTGGCTTGGACAGGTCACTTAGTTCACGTAGCGATCCCCGAATCTCGCGGACAGCACGTGGGTTGGGATAACTTTTTATCCACCCTGCCTCACCCAGAAGGTTTAACACCCTTCTTTACAGGTAACTGGGGTGTTTATGCTGCTAACCCCGATACAGCACAGCATTTGTTTGGTACATCTACTGGTGCAGGGACTGCGATTCTGACTTTCTTGGGTGGTTTCCATCCTCAGACCGAATCGCTGTGGTTGACCGATATGGCTCACCACCACTTGGCGATCGCTGTCATCTTCATCATCGCCGGTCACATGTACCGCACTAACTTCGGTATTGGTCACAGCATCAAAGAAATGCTGAACGCCAAAAACTTCTTTGGCGCTAAAACCGAAGGTCAGTTCAACCTACCTCACCAAGGGTTGTACGACACCATCAACAACTCCCTGCACTTCCAATTGTCTTTGGCTTTGGCAGCGTTGGGAACCATCACCTCCTTGGTGGCGCAGCACATGTACGCTATGCCTCCTTACGCGTTTATCGCTAGGGATTACACAACACAGGCAGCGCTGTACACCCATCACCAATACATTGCTGTATTCTTGATGACAGGTGCTTTTGCTCACGCCGCCATCTTCTGGGTACGTGATTACGACCCCGAACAAAACAAGGGCAACGTACTTGACCGCGTGCTGAAGCACAAAGAAGCGATTATCTCCCACCTGAGCTGGGTATCTCTCTTCTTAGGCTTCCACACCTTAAGCTTGTACGTACACAACGACGTAGTAGTAGCTTTTGGAACACCTGAGAAACAAATCTTGATTGAACCGGTGTTTGCCCAGTTCATCCAAGCTTCTCACGGTAAAGTGCTCTACGGCTTAAACACCTTGCTGTCTAACCCTGATAGCATTGCCTTCACGGCTTGGCCCAACTACGGTAATGTTTGGTTACCAGGGTGGCTGGATGCAGTTAACAACAGCACCAACTCCCTATTCTTAACCATCGGTCCTGGCGACTTCTTAGTACACCATGCCTTTGCGCTGGCTATCCACACCACTGTTTTGATTTTGGTCAAAGGTGCTTTGGATGCCCGTGGTTCTAAGCTGATGCCCGATAAAAAGGACTTCGGCTATGCCTTCCCTTGCGACGGTCCAGGTCGTGGCGGTACTTGCGATATCTCTGGTTGGGATTCGTTCTACCTGGCTCTATTCTGGTCATTGAACACCGTTGGTTGGGTGACGTTCTACTGGCACTGGAAACATCTAGGTATCTGGCAGGGCAACGTCGCTCAGTTTAATGAGTCTTCTACGTACCTGATGGGCTGGTTCCGCGATTATCTGTGGGCTAACTCCGCTCAGTTGATTAACGGATACAACCCCTACGGCATGAATAACTTGTCTGTCTGGGCTTGGATGTTCCTCTTTGGACATTTAGTTTGGGCTACCGGTTTCATGTTCCTCATCTCTTGGAGAGGTTACTGGCAAGAGTTGATTGAAACTTTAGTTTGGGCACACGAGCGCACTCCTTTAGCGAACCTAGTTCGCTGGAAAGACAAGCCCGTTGCTATGTCCATCGTTCAAGGTCGTGTGGTTGGTTTAGCTCACTTCACAGTTGGCTATGTCTTAACTTACGCAGCCTTCCTCATTGCCTCTACTGCTGGTAAGTTTGGTTAATTCAGCTTTCCTGTAGTGTTGTAGGTAGATAATTAAAATCCCCCACCAAATGGCGGGGGATTTTTTGTATCATCCTGACTGATCGAACAATTTAGGACTTACGGACTGTACAAATTTGTTATCTTGTGCATTAAGGAAAATACCGCGATTTCTTTATAAATAGCGATCGCCTAAAAAGTGTCGCTCCCTCAAGATTTAATACCTGAAATCCATACCCCATATTTAGTTTTTCCTGTCAATGCGTAAGTCCTGAATGTTCTTTACTCACCTTCAGGAAAATGGGGGATCATGACTTCTCATGAATATCACGGTTTACTTGGTGGTACTCAGGAGTTTATGGATGAAGTTCGTCGGAGAATCCCAAACCTTGATGAGCAAGTGTATGGTTTTCTGGAGCTTTGGCAACAGCATAAGGCTCACAATATAGGTGCTAAAACAGACTGGTTACCAGGACTGTTAACGCAAATCTACGATGAAGAAACAGCATCAGAGATGTTACGAAAGGCAGACTTGCCGTGAGGAACTCAAAGTCCAATTAATTTGTGCTTCTTATTGAAAAAGGGGACGTATTTATCAATTGATAATTCTTCCCATAAACACGTTTACTGAAGCTTTAGAGGCTTTTAGAGTCGATGCAAATTGTCAAGTTCACGGCATATCAAATTTATTCATCGCCGGTAGCTCTGTTTTCCCCACAGGAGGCTACGCTAATCCCACACTAACTATTATCGCTTTCGCAATCCGGTTGGCAGATCGTGTGAAAACCCAGTTTGCTGCTAAGTCAGAGAATGTTACAACCGACCTACTTCAGACAGCTGCTGTAACTGACAAGTAGTCGCATTATTGAAGACGCCAAAATTAAGAGCGCAAACGCTATTAGCAGCATTTGCGCTTTTCCTGTGTCCGAATTTAAATTAAAACGCGATCGCCTAAAAAGTGTCGAAAAATCAAGGTTTGAGGTGTCCATTTGGGGACGCTTGAATGCTTGGACTGGGAAACAGAGATTTTTCAAGCTTCCTAAAGCAAATATCAGTATTATTACTTAATTTTTTCTTGTTTTATCAGTAAAGATTACGTGTTTTCCTCATTTGGAATATAGCTTATATTGTTGTTGAATTGAAAGCGAATATTTCTTTTCATGGGTGTAGGCTACAACTGGTTGTACTTTATGATTAAACACTTGAAAGTCGATTTTAGGAAACCACAGGAAAGTTTTGTTGTTGTGGCAAAAGATGATGGTGATAAAAGCTACTTCATCATCCGAGTCGGAAAAAAAACAACAGATGACTTTTTCTGGTGTAAAGCTAATAAACCATTGAAGCTAAGAGAAGTGGTTACTGGTTACTTGCATTCAGATACGTATTCGCATCTTAATAAAGTGCACCAGCTAATAATTCAATAAATAATTATTAGGTTGGATTATCAGACTCGTTATTGCCATATTTATTACCAATTTACAGAATCAAGCAGCCAAGGCAACTCGTTGGCTGCTATTTGTATTAAAGAAAAAGCGATCGCATAAAAGTCAACCAGTAAATTACTTACAATTGTATTGACGTTCCGGTGGAACTGCGATATTTTTATTAATTAACATTAATAAAACAGAATATATATTTACTAGTACATTAGGGCAAAAAAAGTGACCAGCCTTGTTTTCTAGATCCTCGATACCCCAGGACTTTTTATAGATGTTGGCTGGTCACTTTTTTCCGAATTACTCCACTAGTTTGTAAATATAAATAAATAATTGTAATCAAAATATATATTTTCCCGTTTCATCCCTTGACTATAAGCGGTGAACTTTCACTTTTATTTATAATAAAAAAATCAAACAAACATTTGAGCAACTGTACCAATGAAGTATGATGAAGGATAAAGCCTGAAACTAAAAAACTATGAAAGATAAATCATCTGTAAGGTCTTAACTTCATCCTTTATCCTTCTCCTCCACTCCTAGGCTACGCGAACATACTTCATCCTTCAGTTGACAAACGCTAGGTTCAGGAATTCGCCATGCATGAACTATTTCAAGCTGTTTTAAACAGTGATGAGAAAACAGCTTTACGTCAGTTGGTCTTTGCATTAAATGTCTCAGAGAAGGGATACTTCTTGAGAAATGAAATTCTTTCAGCGTTTGCAGACTACTGTGAGCAATCGCAAAAACCTGCGTATTTTTACCATTCTTCTTCTTTGGGGAAGTTAATTCACTACACCCATGAAATGATTATCGAAGAAGAAAATACTTGGTTTGTTGTCCGACCGAGAATCGCTAGCCAAGAAATTTGGCGACTTGAGGCAAACATGACTTTCGAGTCTCAAGAGCCAAAAGCATTGTTAGATGTGCGCGATCGCTTGGTTAACCGTTACCAAGCAAACATTCTGGAAATAGACACCCATCCCTTTTATGAAGGTTCCCCAAATATCAGCGACCCAAGAAACATTGGTCAAGGTCTAACATTCCTTAACCGTTATTTATGCAGTCAAGTATTAACCGATCGCCAGTACTGGTTAGATGTATTGTATGATGTTTTACAAAAACGGGAATATGACGGCATCCCGTTGTTAATCAACGATCGCATTCATTCCGGTTCCGAATTATCTCAACAAATTAAACAAGCAATCAAATTAGTTAGCGATCGCCAACCTGACGAATCATACGACAAATTTCACCTAGACTTTCAACAAATCGGCTTTGAACCAGGTTGGGGAAACACCGCTTCCCGCGTCAAAGAAACCCTCGAACTCCTCGAACGACTCTTTGAAAACCCAGAACCACCCATCCTCGAAGCCTTCGTTTCCCGGATTCCCGCAATTTTTCGCGTCGTCCTCGTTTCTATACACGGGTGGGTTGGTCAAGAAGACGTTTTAGGAAGACCAGAGACAATGGGTCAAGTCGTCTACGTCTTAGAACAAGCTCGCAGCTTAGAAAATAAACTGCAAGCAGAAATTCAACTTGCCGGACTCGACCTGCTAAACATTAAACCCCAAGTGATTATTCTTACCCGGCTTATCCCCAACTGCCAAGGAACCCAGTGCGGATTACGCGTAGAAAAACTCTTAGGAACAGAAAACGGCTGGATTTTGCGCGTTCCTTTCGGTGAATTTAATCTTGAAGTTACTCAAAACTGGATTTCTAAATATGAAATTTGGCCTTATTTAGAAACATTTGCCAATGACGCAGAAAAAGAACTGTTAGCTCAATTCAAAGGAACCCCTAATCTAATTATTGGCAACTACAGCGACGGAAACTTAGTAGCCTTTCTTCTTGCTCGTCGTCTGAAAGCCGCTCATTGCCACATTGCCCACTCCTTAGAAAAACCCAAACATTTATTTAGCAACCTTTATTGGCAAGACCTAGAAAAACAATATCATTTTTCCGCGCAATATACCGCCGATATCATTAGCATGAATGCTGCCGATTTTATCGTCACCTCGTCCTACCAAGAAATTGTCGGTACACCCGACAGTATAGGACAGTATGAGTCCTATAAGTGCTTTACCATGCCGGAATTGTATCATGTGGTGAATGGAATTGATTTGTTTAGTCCCAAATTCAACATGGTTGCACCCGGAGTAAACGAGAACATATTCTTTCCATTCAGTCAAGTCGAAGACCGAGATAAAACCGTTATTAAACGAGTTAGGGAGCTATTATTTCACCAGGAAGACCCGCAAATATTTGGTAATTTAGATGACCCTAACAAACGAATAATTCTTGCAGTTGCTCCGATGACAGGAGTGAAAAACCTCACCGGTTTGGCAGAATGTTTTGGCAAAAGCCAGGAATTACAAGCGCGTTGTAACTTGGTTATCCTTACAAGTAATTTACATGCTTCCTCAGCCACCAACCCAGCAGAAGCCGTAGAAATTGAAAGACTCCAAGAGATCATTAACCAGTATAATTTAAATGGGAAGATCCGCTGGTTGGGAATGCGCCTGAAAAGCGTTGACCTCGCCGAAGCTTATAGAGCGATCGCCGATCACCAAGGGATTTTTGTCCACTTTGCTCACTTTGAAGCCTTCGGACTCACAATTCTCGAAGCGATGATTTCTGGCTTACCAACATTCGCTACTCAATTTGGCGGAGCCGCAGAAATTGTCGGCGATCGCGACAATGAATTTCAGATCAATCCTACCGACTTAGAGGGGACAGCAACGCGAATCTTGAACTTTATTGACCAATGCGAAACGAATCCCGAATATTGGCATAAAATCTCTGAATGGGTCATCCAACGAGTTCGTAACAACTACAACTGGCATTTACACAGCAATCAGTTGTTATTGTTAGCTAAAATATATACATTTTGGAACTTTGTATCCCGTGAAAATCGTGAAGCTCTGCTTCGCTACATGGAAACTCTCTTCCATTTAGTTTATAAGCCCAGAGCAGAAGCAATCTTAGACGAGCATATGCATCGATGAAAAAGAGGGGGAAAGGGGAAAGGGTAAAGGGTAAAGGAAGAAATATTTTCAAGCTCTTTCGACTGATTTTAAATGACTCCATCCCCCTTTCCCCCTTTCGCTTTACTCTTTCCCCCTCTTAAAAATTCCGGTAAAGAAAATAATTTTTTTCAATTTGGAATAAATAGTCCTTCAACCAAGGCAGTTGTAATGGATACAACAGGTAATTCTCAAGATTTTATTTATACAGACTGGACATTAATCGAAACCAAAGTTGATTTTAACAAGTTTCCCCACAGAGAAACAGTTTTCACCATCGGCAACGGTTATCTAGGAACACGGGGCACCTTTGAAGAAGGGTATACCCAAGCATCACCAGCTACATTAATTCATGGTGTTTACGATAGTGTGCCAGTAGTTTACACTGAACTTGTGAATTGCCCCGACTGGCTACCACTGATTGTAATTGTTGATGGAGAACGCTTTCGTCTCGATCAAGGAGAAATATTAAGTTACGATCGCCAACTTGACTTGCGTCAGGGACTAATTAACCGTAAAATACGTTGGCGCACTCAAAGCGGAAAAACCATAGACTTGAGTTTTCAACGCTTTGCTAGTTATTCCGATCAACATGTCTTAGCCCAGCGTTGCCAAATTACCCCAGTCGATTTCGATGGATTAATCGAAATTCAAGCTAGCATTAACGGCTATCCAGAAAATCAAGGCTTCAACCATTGGGAAGCACTCGATCAAGGAAATATTGACAACGGAATTTGGTTATATCGTCGTACCCGCAACTCCCGCATCGAAATCAGTCTCGCAGCACGGATGACACTATCTGGGGCAGATGCATCTATGCTTGTTACCAGCGCTCCCGGTTATCCTACCTTAAATACCAAATTCCAGGCAACAGCCCAACAGACAGTCACCTTAGAAAAGATAATTACAGTTTTTACATCGCGAGAAGTAGCGCATCCTATCGCAGCAGCTCAAGAAAAACTCGCTCAATTGCCTTCTTACTCCAAGTTGCTCGATGCTCACGAAAAAGCTTGGGATGAAGTTTGGCAACAAAATGACATTGTAATTGAAGGAGACAGGAGAGCGCAATTCGCAGTGCGGTACAATATCTTTCAGATGCTCATCGCCGCTCCTCGACACGATGAGAAAGTGAGTATTCCCGCGAAAACACTTTCAGGATTTGGTTATCGGGGTCATGTATTTTGGGATACGGAGATTTTTCTCTTGCCCTTCTTCACCTACACCCAACCAAACATCGCCCGAAACTTGCTAACTTACCGCTACCATACCTTAAATGGAGCCAGACGCAAAGCAGCCCATGACGGTTATAAAGGAGCGATGTTCGCTTGGGAAAGTGCCGATACTGGTGACGAAGTTACCCCGCGTTGGGCATTACCTAACGATCCTTACGGTGAAGACGTGCGAATTTGGTGCCGCGATCGCGAAATTCACATCAGTGCAGATATCGCCTACGCCGTGTGGTATTATTGGCAAGCCACAGGTGACGACGAGTGGATGCAAGAGTACGGTGCCGAGATTATTTTAGACACCGCCATATTTTGGGCAAGCCGAGTTGAGTACAACACCAAAGATGAAAAATACGAAATTCGCGGGGTAATAGGCGCCGATGAATATCACGAATTCGTCCACAACAACGCCTTCACCAATCGGATGGTACAATGGCATTTGGAAAAAGCCATCATAGTTCAAGATTGGCTGCGTCAAAATAACAGCGATCGCGCGACTGAATTAGAAGAGAAATTAAAATTAACTCCAGGCAGGCGATCGCGTTGGCAAGATATCATCACAAATATCTGGATTCCCTACAACGCATCAACCAAATTAATCGAGCAATGCGAAGGATTTTTCAAGTTAGAAGACATTAACTTGCAAGAATACGAACCGCGCACTCGTTCCATGCAAGCTATTTTAACCATCGAAGGCGCCAATAAACGGCAAGTCCTCAAACAGCCAGATGTCTTAATGCTCCTTTATTTAATGCGGCAATCACAGGAATTTCCCTACAACCAAGAAAATTTAGAGAAAAACTGGGACTACTACGCACCTCGTACCGACATTACTTATGGTTCATCCCTAGGTCCTGCCATTCACGGAATCTTAGCCTCAGACTTAGGCAAAACAGCCGAAGCTTACGAAAGATTTATGCAAGCAGCAATGGTAGATTTAGAAGATGTGCGCGGCAACGCAGCTGATGGAATTCATGGAGCTAGTGCTGGTGGAGTTTGGCAAGCCGTAGTTTTCGGCTTTGGTGGTATCCAACTGCACGAAAATCAACCAGTAGCCAACCCCCACCTACCCCCAGGTTGGACACGCTTAAAATTCAAGCTGCAATGGCGTGGAAAATCACACGAATTCGACTTGGAGCCGAAAATGGGACAAGGAGACATGGGGACACGGGGAGGGGGAGACAAAGAGGAATTTCTCCCCCCCCCCCCCCCCCCCCCCCCCCCCCCCCCCCCCCCCCCCCCCCCCCCCCCCCC
>NZ_JAOWRF010000137.1 GCF_025753815.1 Plectonema radiosum NIES-515
TGTGTTTAAGATACAGGGGGGGGAGTGGGAGAGTGGGGGAGTGGGAAAGTGTGAACTCCTGCTCCTTTCCTCCCCTCCTCCCCTCCTCCACTCCTCCACTCCTCCACTCCTCCCCTCCTCCCCTCCTCCATTCCTCCACTCCTCCACTCCTCCCAATTACCAAATTATCGTTTCTTGACAAATGTATTCAGGTTTTCTATTAAAATGAATTCTTAACTACAGAATTTAAACATCAACTTAGTTATAGTCTGAGGTTTAAGAGTGCGATCGCCATCCCCAATTACTTCCCCACAAACCGAGAATCAGGTTCAGCCTAATGTCTCCGAACCTTTAGTCACGCCCAAGCGTGCAACTGGTGGTTTTGCCTTGCTAGACAGTTTGCGTCGTCACGGCGTTGAGTATATTTTTGGCTATCCGGGCGGTGCGATTCTGCCAATTTACGATGACTTGTATAAAGTAGAAGCCACTGGTGCGATGAAGCACATATTGGTGAGACACGAACAAGGTGCATCCCACGCCGCCGACGGTTACGCCCGCGCTACTGGAAGGGTAGGGGTGTGCTTTGGAACATCAGGACCAGGGGCAACTAATTTGGTGACGGGCATCGCCAACGCCTACATGGACTCGATCCCGATGATTATTGTTACCGGACAAGTATCACGGGCATCAATTGGTACAGATGCGTTCCAGGAAACGGATATCTACGGAATTACCCTACCAATCGTCAAGCATTCCTATGTAGTGCGCGACACCCAAGATATGGCACGAATTGTCGCCGAAGCCTTCCACATCGCCAGTACTGGGCGTCCGGGACCCGTTTTGATTGATGTGCCCAAAGATGTGGCGTTAGAAGAATTTGATTATGTGCCTGTGGAACCGGGTTCAGTAAAGTTACCCGGATATCGTCCCACAGTGAAGGGAAATCCGCGACAAATAAATGCCGCAATTAACTTGATTCGTGAAAGTCGCCGTCCACTATTGTATGTGGGTGGTGGGGCGATCGCTTCAAGTGCCCACCAAGAAGTTAAACAACTCGCAGAATTATTTAATATCCCCGTCACTACCACGTTGATGGGTATCGGTGCTTTTGACGAACATCATCCCCTAGCTTTGGGAATGTTAGGGATGCATGGCACGGCTTACGCTAACTTTGCGGTGACTGATTGCGATTTGCTAATTTGCGTTGGTGCGAGATTTGACGATCGCGTGACCGGCAAGTTAGATGAATTTGCCTCCCGCGCTAAAGTGATTCACATCGACATCGACCCCGCAGAAGTCGGTAAAAATCGCGTTCCGGAAGTGCCGATTGTCGGTGATGTCCGGAATGTCTTAATTGACTTGTTGCGTCGTTGCAAGCAAACAGGTGTCACGGGAACACCCAACCAAACCCAAGAATGGCTGAATCTAATTAACCGCTGGCGGGAAGAATATCCTTTAGTGGTGCCGCATTATGCTGATAGCATGTCACCCCAAGAAGTGATTGTGGAAATTGGAAGCCAAGCACCCCACGCTTACTACACCACAGATGTGGGTCAACATCAAATGTGGGCGGCACAATTCCTCAAAAATGGTCCCCGTCGCTGGATTTCCAGCGCTGGCTTGGGAACGATGGGTTTTGGCTTACCTGCGGCAATGGGTGTTAAAGTAGCATTCCCCGATGAAGAAGTTATTTGTATCAGCGGTGATGCCAGTTTCCAAATGTGCTTGCAAGAATTGGGGACGCTTGCACAGTATGGCATAAATGTCAAGACCGTGATTATGAATAATGGCTGGCAGGGAATGGTGCGTCAATGGCAGCAAGCCTTTTATGGAGAGCGTTACTCATGCTCAAATATGGAAGTAGGAATGCCAGATATTGAGTTGTTGGCTCAAGCTTACGGCATAAAGGGGATGGTGATTCGCAACCGTGAAGAGTTGAAGGATGCGATCGCCCAAATGATCGCACACAAGGGACCAGTAATCGTCGATGCCCGTGTCACCAAAGACGAAAACTGTTACCCAATGGTAGCCCCAGGCAAAAGCAACGGACAAATGATTGGTTTGCCAAAACAAGCCCCGAAAGCCGCAATAGAACCGATTTATTGCAGCCATTGCGGCACTAAAAATGCTCCCAATCACAACTTCTGCGCTGATTGCGGCACTAAATTGTAGAATTGTAGAGCCGCAATAAATTAATAATTAATTTGTCGGGTGGGCAATGCTCACCCTATTTTGTAGTAAGCGTTTTAACGCTTAAATCCAAATGCTTCGTAACAAAATCAATAGAACTAGGACTTACGCATTGACAGGAAAAACCAAATATGCGGTATGGATTTCAGGCATTAAACCTTGATTTTTCGACCCTTTTTAGGCGATCGGTATTTATCATCTCATGAATTTTCAATTGACCGCTGTGTATTAAACATGTCAGCATCCTTCATATACTAATTAATTAGATGTACTTATCAGCAGATTTCACTCCTGGTTGAGGTACATGCGTCAAACCCAAAACTTTGTATAGACGTAGCACATGCAACGTCTATACGTGTATTCGATTAGAGCAATAGGCTGCTTCTCTGTGAGGAAATAAGTTTGATATCAGGGTGCTAAAATCTATGATTGGGATGAGGAGAAGAGAGTGAAAATTAAGGCATTAAATAAACCACTGGGTTGTTTGCTGCTATTTTTGACTACCCAGATAGGATTTAATTCTAGAGTTGCTCAAGCACAAATAAAAGTCGCACCGGCAACCAAAACCAAAAATATTTGCCCCGATCAACTAGCAGCAGCAGTGGATGAAGTGATAAACCGTCCGCAATACAGTCGGGTGCGTTGGGGTATTTTAGTGCAACCTTTATATAAAGGGCAAAATCTTTATAGTCGGGATGCCCAGAAATATTTTACTCCTGCTTCTAATACCAAACTGCTGACAACGGCTGCGGCTTTACAGCAATTGGGGGCAAATTTTCGCATTCGCACTTCTGTTTATCAAGATGGTAATAATGTAGTGCGTGTCGTGGGTAGGGGAGATCCGAGCTTCAGCGATACTCAGCTTGTAGCATTGGCAAGACAATTGAAAGCAAAGGGTATTACCCAAATTAGAAGGTTGATTGCCGATGATAGTTATTTTCAAGGGGATATTGTGCATCCTAGCTGGGAATGGGAAGATGTTTACTCTGACTATGGTGCACCAGTTAACAGCTTGATTGTCAATCAAAATGTGTTTAGTATCAACTTGATACCGCAAGCTGTGGGTCAACCTTTACAAGTTGCCTGGACTGATTTGAACGAAGCGAGATTCTGGCAGATTATTAATCAATCGGTGACAGTTGAGGAAAAACAACCAGCTTTTATCAATGTTACCCGCGAATTATCAGCAAACGTGTTGCGAATTCAAGGACAATTAGCAGCGAAAGCCGATCCGCTTTTAGTTAAACTGCCTGTGGTCGATCCTAATAATTACTTTTTGCGACGCTTTCGCACAGCTTTGATTGGGGAAAAAATCCGCTTGGGAGAGACAGGGGTAGTATCTTCTTCTGTTAATCAACAGGAATTAGCTTTTGTAGAGTCACCTTTGTTATCAGACTTGGTGATGGAGACAAATCAGAATAGTAACAATTTATATGCTGAGGCATTGTTGAGAGCGATCGCTTTGCCAACGTCAAGAGCGATCGCATCACAGCCCAAAAAACCAGATCAAACTACCGTAAATGCTGCTTTAGAAGTTCTCAAAACAACTTTAACTCAATTAGGAGTCAATCCTACAGGTTACGCTCTAGTAGATGGTTCCGGGTTATCGCGTCATAATTTAATTAGTCCAGAAGCTTTAGTGCAAGTTTTGCAAGCAATGGCAAAAACACCTTCCTCATCAGTTTATCGCGCATCTTTACCGATTGCGGGCAAAAGCGGTACTCTGAAAACTCGCTTTCAAAACACCCCTGCTGAAGGTATTGTACACGCAAAAACAGGCACGGTGACTGGTGTTGTTTCTTTATCTGGATATGTAAATAGTTCCAAATATGAACCTTTGGTTTTCAGCATTATTGTTAATCAAAGTGAACAGAAAGCGAAAGCTTTGCGGGAAGGTGTTGATGAGATTGTTGTGTTGTTAACTCAACTACAACGCTGTTGAGAAGTAAAATATACTTTCGTAGTGAGCGGTTTACCGCTCATGGTAATTTAACGGCTGAAGCCGTTACTACAAAAAGACAAACCAAAAGATAGATATAGTGACTTCAAAGCAACTAACCAGAAGGAATAGTGGAAATTTGACATTTCTTTCGTCTGACAGATTGGTTTTCAATCAGGACATTGATATTCTGTATTCATCAAGCATAAACGAAACATTGAATTCAAAGGAATAAAACAATGAATATAGTTGCATGGATTGTTTTAGGTTTGTTGGCTGGTGCGATCGCTAAAGCTATTTATCCCGGTCATCAAGGTGGTGGTATTCTCGGTACAATGTTATTAGGTATTATCGGTGCTTTCGTTGGTGGTACCTTGGCAACTTTTCTCAGTACGGGAACTTTACAGTTTACAGCCACAACTTTGAGTATTCCTGGAGTTGCTGTAGCTGTACTCGGTGCAATTATTGCCGTGTTTCTGTGGAACTGGTTTAGCCGTCGCACCGCGTAATAATTTATCATACTGGAAATCAAGTAACAATGATAATCTGGGTGTAAGTGATTTTTTGATGAATTGTTACTCGATATTATCTGGAGAAAATAACAGGGTGGGTAGCTCATTCCACCCTAATTTATTTTTTATTCTTTAATAATCCGGAAAGCGATCGCAAACTATAATTGAACACTTTCCCAGTACTAAAAAGTTGATATCCAGCAAATAATAAAGCTGATGACACGAGAATCGCAAGAAAATTCACTGATGCGAAGATATTGCTCGTAAAAACCATGACTGCTATTCCCAGCGCTATCAAAATCCATCCGAAATTACGTTTTATTCGCTGCTGCATTAAAACTACAACCCCGGCTATACAGAGCAATACACCAGGAATCCGCACAAAAAGACCCACTTGAGTATTTGCTGCAAAAACTATAATTCCTGCAACCATTAATGCCAAGCCGACAAACTTGCTTGGACGATCTATTTGATTCGATTTCCCGTTTTCAGCATTTTCTTGCTGAATTGCTGTAGGATTTCCAGGATAAAAAATATTTGGTTTGTGTTGTTTCTGTTGAAAAATAAACGTTACTTTACTTTCCTGACCTAGGTCTATTTTATCTCCTAAGTTAAGCTGATAACGAGTTTTAGATATTAATTTTGTGTTGTTAACATATGTACCGTTAGTGCTTCCTAAATCTTCAATATAGTAATTATTTCCTTCTAGATGAATCTCTGCATGAAGCCGAGAAACAACATCAGCATTACTTAAGCCGGAAACATCAATATCGACTGGAACTTGCTCATTTGACTTACCAATACGAATTACAGAAAGATTCGCTGGGAACTCTAAAGACGTATTGGTTTGAATATGAAAAAGTTCTAAACTCAATGTTGTGTTCAATATACCTATATTTTGCATGATTTCTTTTTTTATAATCAATTGGTTAATAATTTTTAATTTTGTACTATTCCTATTTGATATCGTATCCTGCAAATTATATATATTGTAGAGACGTTCCGCGCCCTACGTCTCTACGACGGTTGCGATATTATTATTAGTGTTAATAAGGGTGGACATGATATGGTTTATTTTAGCCTTAGAACTGATTATTAGACATAGGAGTAGAAATTAATTATGCGTTGCCCGAACCCCAAGAGACGTAAGCTAGCTACGTCTGGAACGTCTTTTATGGAGATGTCTATTGCAAAAGATATTTTTCTTCATATTTTCCATACCCTATGGAATTAATATGTGCGTGGGGTATAAACCCAAACACCCCCAGAATGCGGCACTGTGCGCGTCTTGCTTGAGCCAACTAGTACCAAAGTTCGCATATCTACTTCCTGGGGCGATAAATCAGCCAAAGTCCGCACTACAACTGATTCCCCCACCCGCCCAATATTCCGGGCAAGTACGACTATAGTTTGTGGCGAACGATACCGCAACAAAATTTCTCGTGCAGATGCAAGTTGTGAAGTGCGTTGTTTTGAGGCAGGATTGTAAAAGGCGATCGCAAAATCAGCTTCAGCAGCGGCAATAATCCGACGTTCGATAATAGACCAAGGTTTGAGAATATCCGACAGAGAAATCACGCAGAAATCATGTCCGATAGGTGCGCCAATTCTCGCTGCGGCAGCTTGTATAGCCGAAATACCAGGGGCAACATGAATTTTGATACTTTGCCATTTCGGTTGAGGATTGCAATCTAGCACCTCAAATACCGCTGCTGCCATTGCATATATACCAGGGTCGCCAGACGAAACAACCGCAACGATTCGCCCTTCTGCGGCTAATTCCAAAGCCATCTCTGCGCGTGCCAGTTCCTCACGATTATCAAACTCATGTCGTCGCTGTCCTTCTCGCAACGAACCCGCTAAATCAAGGTAAAAGCTATAACCTACCAAGTCTGTGGCTTCCCTGAGGATTTGCTGGACTTCGGGAGACATCCAATTTGCCGCACCCGGACCTGTACCAACGATAAATAATTGTCCCCTTGCTTTACCAATTGTGTTGATATCGATTATTTCCTGAGAAACAGCAACAGCAAGATTTATACCACATTCTTGTTGCACAACTAATTTACCTGATGCACCGGTTGCAGTTAAAGCGATCGCAACTGCATTTTTCTCACTTTGACAATTGAACCAACGAACTGGTACATTTAAAGTATCAGCAATTTCATCAATTACTGATTCTGCGGCTTCTTCGTCTAACGCAAATACACCCGCCACGGAGAAAATTGAAAGTCCAGCATCGGCTAGCATTTGCTGAATGCACGATACCGCATCCTCTAAGTTGATATTTGCAGCATTGCTGACTCCAATTGCCAGAGTTGCTGGATGATAAACTAAACAGTCTGGTGTTAGCGGCAGTTGATATTCTGTAATCTGAATAGTTAGCTTGCCTTCTTCGTCAAAAGGTAGTTTACTATTAATTAACCAAGGTGCAGTTCCTTCTAGTTTAACTGTTGCACCTGCAAGTAAATCAGAAATAAACTTTTTTGCGTTATCTGGATTCGCTAAATGATATGTTGGTGGAGGAGCCAAGAGTGCAGTGTGAAATCGGATATCTCCGGTTGTGGTAATTGCCGCTTTTACTTCAAGCACTGCGGCAATAAGTCTTGCTAAATCATTCACACCCTGAAGTCCTCCCAATAAGGGTACGACAGCGCTACCATCCTCAGCTACAGCTAACACAGGTGGTTCTTGACGCTTATCGGATATAATTGGCGCAAGGGTGCGGATGAGAATTCCGGCTGCACAGATACCAATGATGGGAGTTCCGCTGGCAAATAGTTCTCGTAGTGTAGCACCAAAGTTAGTGAAACTGACATCGACATTTGATGTACGTTCCGCCAAACCGTAAATAGTAGCATTGAGCAAAACGCTTTTTATTTGAAGAGCTAAGGTTAGACTATTTTGACCGAGAACGATAATTGCACAACGAGTCATATTGATAATAATGCAGCAACGTCTATTGTGTCACGTTGAGAGATAGGAATGCTTACTTTCAGCTTTCTCACAAAGTTTCTTTTCATCGGGCGATCGCCTGCCCCAAATAATGGCTCAAACTTATTAATAGCATACCTTTGGCAATTTGCAGATAGGTCTAAAGTGAAAAAGAATTGTATGGGTGTTTTGAATGACTTCTTTCTATGAGTCCCTTTTTTCCTTTCCCCTTTCGCCCTAAAGTGATAATTGCAGTCTATTTTATCGTCGATGACCTGCTCAAGGCGATCGGACATGATGAAGATGTTGGTCGTGGAATCAGCGATGCATAAATTATGACAAGGTCATTGACCGAAAAAATGGGACTCAAGCCCCGTCATAAGCTTGACGGCTTTATGGTAAAATAGATATAGTCGCCATAAAGCATTAGGAGACTATAAACGAACGTCGAGGGATGATAAGACTATTTCGATAGCACAACCCAATGAAGCGTTAAGGAATCCTCGGACTTTAGGACGAGAAGGTATGTCAAAGGAGCCTTTTGATTAACTAGGTTCATTATTAGACATCTCCAGAAATGAACTATGCGTTGCCCGAACCCCAAGAGACCTAGAAATGCTACGTCTGGAACGTCTTTTATGGAGATGTCTATTTATTACTAAAAATAAATAAGGTGGGCAATGCCCACTTATTTATTTTTCTGCTTTTCTTATTCCCACTCGATGGTTCCAGGTGGCTTGGAGGTGATGTCATAAACCACGCGGTTAACCCCTTTGACCTCATTTACAATTCGGTTAGAAATCGCTTCTAAGACATCGTAAGGTACACGCGCCCAATCAGCTGTCATACCATCTTCACTTTGTACAATCCGCAAGACAATCGGGTAAGCATAAGTACGCTGATCGCCCATTACTCCGACACTCTTGATTGGCAACAATACGGCAAAGGTTTGCCAATAATCATGATACAAGCCGCGTTGGTTAATTTCTTGGCGCACAATCAAATCAGCGTCGCGCAAAATATTTAACCGTTCAGCGGTGACTTCGCCGAGAATGCGAATCGCCAAACCAGGACCTGGAAAAGGATGGCGTTGGACAATTTCTTCTGGTAAGCCAATAGCTCGCCCAACTTTGCGGACTTCATCTTTAAATAGTTTCCGCAGGGGTTCTACAAGTTTGAATCGTAAATCTTTCGGTAAACCACCGACGTTGTGATGGCTCTTAATTTTTACCGCTACTCGTTCGCCTGTTTGCGGATCGACGTTGGTTCCAGCGGATTCGATGACATCTGGATAAAGTGTACCTTGAGCTAGATAGTCAAAATGCCCCAGGCGTCTGGATGTTTCTTCAAATTCGCGAATAAATTCGTGTCCGATGCGGCGGCGTTTTTCTTCGGGATCGGTGACACCATTCAGAGCGTTGAGGAAGCGATCGCGTGCATTTACATACTCTACCGGAATGTGAAACTGCTCTTTAAATAATTTTAGCAATCGCTCAGGCTCTAACTTCCGCATAAAGCCTTGGTCAATAAACACACAAGTCAGCCGATCGCCGATCGCTTTATACATCAAAAACGCCAGCGTCGAAGAATCCACGCCTCCAGAAAGCGCTAACAGCACTCGCTTTTCACCTACTTTGGCGCGAATTTCGCGAATCGCTTCTTCGACAAAAGCGGCGGTTGTCCAAGTCGCTTCACACCCACATATTTTGTATACAAAATTACGGATTAATGCCTGACCCCCTAGGGAATGCACCACCTCTGGATGAAACTGGACACCGTAAAGTTTTTTCGTGTGGTCGGCAATGGCTGCACAGGGTGTATTTTCAGTATGTGCCAGCAATTCAAATCCGGACGGCATTTTCGTGACTGAGTCTCCGTGGCTCATCCACATCGTTGTGCCATCTTCGACATTAGTCAGTAAATCTGTCGCATCATCTATGTATAATGATGATTTGCCGTACTCACCCCGGTCAGCTTTTAATACTTCGCCACCAAGCTGGTTTACCATCAATTGCATTCCATAACACACACCCAAAATGGGAATTCCCAAATTCCAAATTTCTGGGTCACAATGGGGAGCGTAGTTGTCATACACTGAACTTGGTCCACCAGAGAGGATTATTCCCTTGGGATCTAGTTCGCGCAATTGTTCTGCTGTGGTGCGATAAGAAATAACTTCCGAGTATACTTGTGTTTCGCGGATGCGACGGGCGATCAATTCAGAATACTGAGAGCCGAAATCGAGAATTAAAATAATTTGCTGATCGAGTCGCCCATAAGACTTAACTTTTTGAGGCGCTTGTTCTGTAGGTATCACCGCTGTATTCATGATGGCAAAACTGGTAGATGTGATGAATAATTGTGGCTCTGTGGTCTCAACTGAGAGGTTTTTGCTGATAAATGGGCTTTTAGGGTAAGAAAATCCTGAACAAACGCGCTCTGGTTCGTGTTTGTCTAGCTGAATAAATGGGCTTTTAGGGTGTTAAGAAGATAAATTTAACCTAAGGTGGCTACTAAAAAAATATGAATTGATTGGAATTTATTATGATTATTCATAATAAAGTAACATAGTTTTGTCAATCGGATACAAGCATTTTTTCTCTTAACGATCGCCCTTGCGATCGCATAAACAGAAATTATCAGTAATGCTAGTAAGGGTTATGTCATTATCACCCTTAGTTTTTGATGTATTATAAAAAACGCTTATGGGTATTTAAGGCGATCGCTCTGTTGAAACTTTATTTACCAGGTCGCTAGTGTGTAGTGCGATTTATGCGATCGCTTTCTCTGAAAATAGCGGCTAGGGCAATGCGCGAAATTCTCCCCTCCGAGGAAGCCCTTAAACTCCCACCTCTGACAAGAAAATTTGCATAGCTTCCCAAGACAGTCTCTGTTGAATATAGCGAGGCGTTTGGGGATTGTAAGGACTTGCTACTCGGTCGATGCTCTCAATTTTCGCATCATCTGGCAATACAGGTACATCTGGATCGAATGCAGTTGAGCGCATCAAAGAACTAGAAAAGCCTTTAAATATAACAATTTTGTCTTGTTCGCCGGCAATTTCTGCCGTTACAACTAAGACTTCTTGGGGGTATTTGGTAGTATACTCCTCCAGCCGCTTGCCGATAAAATTTTGCATACAAAGTTATGGACATTCATTTTTTGCCATCTAAAATCAAAAGCATCTACAATGGCGAAGGATAGGGCTACCGAACGGCACGCATGGTTTCGCTGAAACCCTGTTAAAATAAGTTTTTTCCTTTCTCGGCTCTGCTAAAGCCTAAAACCAGGAGACAGAGCCGGAGAGTAGCACGTTCCTCGGCTCTGCCTGAAAGTCACCAAGGAGTCACAAAGGGTTCTTTCTTACCCAATTATAGGCAGTGCGGGGAGCCCGGTCTCCCCTTTCCCCAGTTACTGTTGTGTAGCCGATCGCCCCTGCTTGCCTAGCTTAATTAAGACAAAGTAGCTTAAGCAAACTACATAAATTATTAAACCAACTATCCCGATAAAGCCCAAAAACCCCGGTTTGCTATTGGGATGAAAATAGTCTTTAAACAATAACGGTGCTTCTGCCCAGACGCGACAATAGGGGGTAGCGAAGGCATTTGCCGAAAAAGCACAACCCAAAAAAGGCAGAGTAGCTAGAGCACCCAAGGCACAATAAACACTTACAGCCCAGCGCCAAGAAGTAAAAATCAGCTTTAAAATACCACTTAGAGTATATTCAATTTCATCGTTGAGATCTATCCAGAACCATAACGAAATCGGAATCAGGATACGACCTATCAAACTTGAGATAAAACCTACCCCGAACCCACCAATCATCAAGTAAACTGAGATTGCCAACAGACTCGATACTCGCCAGTAAATGATTAACAAGCGTTGTATCGCTTCTGCTTTTTGCACAAACGCCCAAATTAGAAGAATTAGGGGAATAATCACTGTGAATAATACCGCTAGTCGGTAGTCTATCCACACTAACGGGCGAAACCAAACAACATTTGCCATAATTTTCTCAGTTGACAAAAAAACAAGCAACTTGCAGACCCTATATTTCATGTCTAGCAGAAACTTCTAGCAGTGTAAAAGAGAGTTTGCTCTCGTTACACTAATCGGCTAAATTCTTAACTCGCTCCCACCAATTACGCATGCACATTGTCGTTTCTTTTCCCTGCTTGCTTTGATTCTTCCTCCAAAACTAAAGTCTAGATATTTTCTCTACTTCCTTAGGGAAGTAGGGACTGAGGAAGATAAAAACTTTTTAATTGCGGGGACTATGCTTATGGAGGGAGAGAGTGAGATGAAAAAGCGCGAATGCATTCAGCGATGTGCCAGATATCAGTAATACAGTTCTCAGTTGCTTGCCCACTGCATAGCGAAAAACGCCCTTGCCTCAATTGTTAGTTGTCGTCAATTCGACACTCAATTGCCTCTGGGTTGTCATCACAGTACTGCTCTAAGGAGTTTTTCTTCTTATTTTGCCGTTGGTGAGAGGCTTCGGCTTGCAGTTCTTCTACTGCATCCCAAGCAGCAGCGCATTCAGCGGAATTAGTGCCTGAAACGTCACAGACAGTACGAGCTTGCTCAACCTCTTCGTTAATTTGCGCTTGGATGTCGGATTTAGCTGTTTCTGAGATGTTGGTCATTGCTTTAGTCTCGTTACGTGTTCTTAATACCAGTATAGAAAAAGTTTAAAATTGCAGGTTTTTTTTTTGATTATTGCTCACCACGCTAGCCACTTAGCTGTAATAGTAGTGTTTTAGCAGGGTAATCCACTACTATTACAGCAAACTCCGCAATCCATACTGGGTTTAGTTTTATCTTTTAAGATTTTGCGGAGCTTTTACTACAAAAGAGGAATTATACAATATCTTAAATGCATGTAGTAGAAGATGGGAATGGGGCATGGGGCAACTTGAGGAGGGCAAAAGGGTAAAGGTGTAGAAAATAAAGAGTGATTTAAAATAATTCGCACATTTGATTTGTTACCATGCACCCCTTTTTTCCTTTCCCCAATCATAGGCAGATGCTCCACCCCGGTCCGACACCAAGACCCAACGGGAGAGCCAGTCCCCCATCGATGAGGGAGACCGCGCCCGTCGGGGGCTGGTCTCACCGCACTGCCTCCCCTTTTCCCCTCTTCAAATTCCCATTGCCCCATGCCCAATTCGCAATTGGTTGGCATCATCTCATTGTAGGATGTAATTGATGTGCCTCAAAATGAAAATAAGAAATTACCTTAAACAGCAATTAATCTCACACTTACCGATTTATCGCAAGTGTTGAGATGAATAGAGAAGTGAGTTGAGTTGCTTAGTTTGACTGTATTTGAGCATAGCGAAAACAAGGAAAACTACGGTGACGAAACGAACTTTCATATTGATGTCAACACCATTTTTCGGTAAGATTAGTTTGGTCGATGACCCGCCCGACTGTATGGAACATAAAGGCGCTCCTTCAAAGTAGTAAGACAAGACCTACGCAACATCAGAGTTCGAGGAAGGAACATTTCTAGCAGGTATGCCATTGCAGTAAATCCAAGGAATGTTGTACACACAAAAATTAAACTACCTATGGAAGATGGGTGGCTGCCTGGGTTCTCCCTTGAGGAGATAAAGGTCGTAAGACCAGAGACGCTGTGTAAGACCAAATTAAACACAAGTTTAACGAGGCAACCGCGAGTGAGACAAGAAGCCTACACTGATACTTCGTATACAGTGTAGGTACTTCACTAGCCTAAATACAGAAAGAGCCGAAAACTAATGGCAGACCAAATGCAGTGGGCAAATGCCCTGTCAACCCGTCCTTCTTTAGAAGCAGCTGTTGCAGATGTGGTACAACGCGCTGTCTCGTCGTTAACAGCACCTGCGGATTTAGGGCTGGTTTTCATTTCGTCTGCTTTTACGAGTGAATATTCTCGGCTTTTGCCTTTGCTGGCTGAAAAACTTTCAGTACGTGTGTTAATTGGCTGTAGTGGTGGCGGTGTTATTGGCACGACTATGGAGGGACAAACTCAAGAATTAGAAGCTTCCCCAGCTTTGAGCTTGACTTTGGCGCACCTTCCTGGAGTGAATATTCAACCGTTTCATATTGTTGCTGAGGAATTACCCGATTTGGATGGTCCGCCAAATGCTTGGGTTGATTTTGTGGGTGTACCTTCATCTCCGACACCTCAGTTTATCTTGCTGTCTGGTTCGTTTTCTTCGGGAATTAATGATTTATTGCAGGGGCTGGATTTTGCTTATCCGGGATCGGTGACGGTGGGGGGACAGGCTAGCGGCGGCGGTGGTGGTCGAATTGCACTATTTTGTAACGATCGCCTGTATCGTGAAGGAACGGTAGGTTTGGCAATGAGTGGTAATATTGTTTTAGAAACTATTGTGGCGCAAGGATGCCGACCGATTGGCAAGCCTTTACAAGTCACAAAAGCGGATCGCAATATCATCATCGAACTCGATGAACAAGTGCCCCTAGTAGTGTTAAGAGATTTGATCGGCAGTTTGAGTGATGCAGATAGAATGCTGGCACAAAACTCGCTTTTTGTCGGTGTGGCAATGGATGAGTTTAAATTGGCTTTGCAGCAGGGAGATTTTTTAATTCGCGGTATTCTAGGGGTAGATCCATCAGCAGGTGCCATCGCAATTGGCGATCGCGTTCGTCCAGGACAGCGCTTGCAATTCCACCTACGCGATGCTGAAGCCTCCGCTGAGGACTTAGAATTACTTTTACAACAGTATCAAGACCAAAGCGCCTCTGAACCCTCTGCGGTTGCAGCGTTGATGTTTTCTTGTTTAGGACGAGGTGAAGGACTCTACGGCAAAGCTAATTTTGATTCTCAGCTATTTAGGCGCTATCTCAACGATATTCCCATAGGTGGATTTTTCTGCGGTGGCGAAATTGGTCCTGTTGCTGGTAGCACGTTTCTCCACGGTTACACTTCAGTATTTGGAATTTGCCGGGGACTGGGGACTGAGGATTAGGGACGCTTGGAGGCTTGAAGAAGCGATTCGATTATTAACCCAAGTTGCTAGTTAGAGATCTTGCGATCGCAAGATGTCATTTGAGCAATAAAATCCCCTCCAGGAATAAAAGTCGGAGGGGAATAGCGGGGTTGCCATTTATCGACAATTTTGGTCTAAAACCCCGTCCTTATAGGACGGCTAACCCTTGATTTCTGCGACAATGTAGCTAGTCGCCATCGGGCATTGGGAGACTTGAAACGGACGTGGAGAGACTGTAATACTACTTAGTAGCAAGTTTCGGTGAAGCGTCAAGGAATCCTCGCTCATGAAAGGAGCGAGGAGGTATGTCAACAGATAGAAATAATACTGAAATAGATTAGTGATTGTACTGATTTAGCCCGCTTAGGCGGGCTTTATACCTCCAACCCAGACTTACAGCCTGAGGGGGATTACAGATAATTAATATATAAAAAATAGAAAATTTGTCAGATACAAACAATTGGATATCTTCCCCAGGCTTGCAAATAGCAGCTAAGTAGCTAACTCCTCTACACGCTGACGAATCGCTAGCAGATTTAACTGTAGGTCATTTTTTAACCGATGCTCAACCACTGTGACTGGCATAACAAGTTTAGGCCAAATATTTACTGTGTAGCAAAGATTAGTTCCCACATCTTCACCAACGCAGTAAGGTTCTAAATACCAGCTACCAGAGTAGTCTTTAAAATCTCCCTCTACCATTTGGAAATTAATTGCTTTGAGAAAGCATTCTTCCAAATCTAAAACAACACGTGCACAAAAGTTGAAACTTAGCACGCGCTGAGAACCTACTTGCTCTAGCCGAATACCGCCGGTAGGATGGGCTAATCGACGACTTTTGGCAAGGTTAGGAATGAATTCAGCTAAAGCCTCGTAATCTGTCAGGACTTTCCAAACGTGTTCAACTGATTGGGGAATTTGGATTGTAGCAGTGATTTGTCGCTTTCGCTCTGCTATTTTCTCAATTTTGACTTCCACATCGGTTGTTAAATTCTCTTCTAGGTTGGTGTCGTCACTAGCAGAGTTCAAATCAAAGTCCTCTGTTGTATTGTGTTGCTCAGTCACTTTTAAAAGATGGTTTGCTTTACTTGTGAAAATTGGGGCAAAGTTAAGGTGAAGCAAATTTTGCTTAAGTTAGAGTCCTCAATTGGAGTACTCTCAACAGCGATCGCTCCATTTAAATGCTGCACTAAAGACTTGACTAAAGCAAGTCCCAAACCTGTACCTGGAGTCCATCGTCCTCCTCTACCGCGACGGAACCTGTCAAATATGTAAGCCGCATCTTCGTCGGAGATACCAAGTCCGGTGTTAGTTATTTTAATAATAACTTGATCGATTTGTTGCTCAACTTGGTGATAGACTTGCAGCTGAACCACAGAATCGCGTTCTGAGTATTTACTTGCATTCGTAAACAACTCTTGCAGGATGCGGTTAAAACTTTCTACTTCAGTTTGTAGAGTTACTGACTCTATAAGTAAATTCGTATTAATACTTAATCCTTTATTGGCGAATTTTTGCTCAAAAGATGCTGCTACATCTTGAATTTTTGTATTTAAATCGATGTTTTCATATTGTGGGCGTTCATGATGAGTATCTAGCTTTTGAAGTGTCAACAAGTCATTAATCAAGTTAATTTCTTTAGTACACTCGCTTTCTAAGATATCCACATACTTAGCTTGACGCTCTGGTGCTATTCCTGGTAGACGTAAATTGCGGATTGACATCAGCATATTCGTCAAGGGATAACGCAAGCGATCGCTCATGTTGCTCAAAAATTCATCTTTGAGTTCGTTAAGTTCCCGCAGCTGCTCAACATATTGCCGAGTTTTTTCGTGCAGTTTTGCCTGCAATTCCAGACTACTTTGTAGTTTTGCTGTGCGCTCGTCTACCAACATCTGTACTTGCCGCAGTGTCTGTGATTGAATTATGGCATTGCTTATTTGAGCGCAAACCATTTCCATCATATTTAATTCTGCAAAGTCCCAATTGCGAGGCACTGCTTGCTGAAGCACTAAAAATCCGATGATTTTGCCTTGATTCTCCAATGGTACTAATAAGACCGCAGGCAGTGTATCTAAAGCAAACACCGGAGCAATTGAAATACCATTTTGGTCAATATTCTCATCTATAATTACTGCTTTTCCTGATGTGAAGACCCGCTGGCATAAACCACACTCAGAAACAGAGAAAGACTTATCCAAAGTTTCTAGTTGAGTGGTGTGTGAACTTTCGTCTCTAGACCATTCAGCAACAACAGTTGCTTTTGCTTTGGGAATTTGTTTTTTAGGTTGAGTCCTAAATAGCGGATCTGTATACTTTAGCAGTATAAGCATACCGCGATCTGCTTGAAGACATTCTGCTGTGGAGGCCATCGCTAACTGAAGCATTTGATTTAACTCCAGGTTGCTGCGACTGAGTATTGTCAATTGCGTGATTAAGCTTTGATGCTGGTTGCTCTTGGCTATATCTTTTTGTTGAGAAGCAATTACAAGAGCTTGTGCGACTTGGGAAAAAGCGATCGCGCAAGACGATTCTACCGCTTTTAACAGTTGTTTTTCTGACTCACTCCAATCATGGGGCTGAAACTTGATCAAACTAATCACCCCGTTATTTTTGCCACCAAAGCGCGTCGGAATTGCCAAAACCGCTTTAATCGGTAACGGTAAATATTGATATCCTATTTCCAGACTATTTTTAATAGTCGAAATGTCCTCAATTGTTGGTTCCGAGGCACACTGAACCTGTTCGGTTGAGAATATCTCATCTGGATGCGGCAAGCCTAAATAGTCTGACGCACACCAATTAGCAGTAATTGCCTGATCAAATTTTTCACCCATTACTGGAACTAAGCAGCAAGAATCAACTTGGAACACAGTTCCTAGCAGTTGGGCAATCTCTTGCAGCATTGTTGCTGGAGCCAAGCTCTTTTTGATGATTTGATGAATATGATCTGCCAACTGGTGTTCCGGTTCTTCCTGATGCTGCATCAGCTTGACTGGGTATTGTTGTCTATCTACTTCATCTTGGCGCAATGGTGGCGATGATAAAGTTTTTTTCATTCCTGGCACACTGTTTGATAATGACCCCATCCTCTTTTTACCCAACCTCCTGGCATTTCTTTTACTCTTTGTTTTGTAGCTAGCTGCACCTGATGATTCGCTTTCCTTGCGATTAAAACTTTCTCTCACCTGTTATAGCCTCTTTCTATTTGAGATCACCAAATCACTGGTATATTAAATAAATGTATACTTAGTTAAAAAAATACTAATTATAGACTATAACTCCGAAACAAGTTAATTTATCGCTTTTATGTATTGAGTTAATTTACTAACTTGGATTTAGAATATCCTCTCTGTAAGTATACATAAACAGTAATTTCTCTCGAATTTAGGCAAAAACTACGTAATTATTTTACGGGTTAATACTGAGGTATTTTTCCGATGCTTGTAATATTTATTTCAAATTTTCTTGACTTAATTGCGTCATTATTATTTTTTCAAATCAAAAGTAGAATCTGATTAAAAGAAAACTGAGGCATAGTTTTTACGGGTTACTTAGGCAGATAGTAAAGAAGTTGTAAAGTTTTGGTCTTCCAAATGTTCTTGGCAACAATCATTTACCGATTAGGGTGGTGGTTGCCATCTGTTAAGTCTTCCGCAACGGCAGAGCCACTACTAAAGGGTACAGGCAACCGCGCCCGTGGACTCACCATTTTTTTGTCCCCAAATTAGTCACAAATATTTGGATTTTATTGAACTGGGGACGCTTGGATTAGGTACTGGCAAGATATGTATTGGTATTCATACCCCAACCAAATCCTCAAATAATTTCTTTCCTAGTCACCAGTCCAAGCGTCCTCAGGGCACGATCCGTTAAATTTATTTATTTTTTTAATAAAATTTAATTATACTATAGCCCAGTTACCACCAAACACACATGAGTAACTGGGCTGTATTTACTTGAAACGGAGGTTATCCAACTAAGCTCTGGACACTTAAAGGAACCATATCGCCATTCTTCGTCAGTCCTAACAACATAGGTTGTTGGGGTTGAATTAATTGACCTGTGAGTACGCAGCGTTCTTCTTGTTGAGCAGTAGCCGCTATACTAGCTCGAATATCAGATCGCGAAAATCGGGGTTTCCACTCACCTGATTTTTGCTGGACATAATTCCAGAGTATATCTCGGATTAATGCCTGATATCCCTGGCTGCCGGCTAATTCTTTGAGTTTATCTTTTAATTCGCGCTCCAGACGGATGCTGGTAACTTCCATATCGGTGGTTGGCGTGCGAGCGATCGTATGCATCACTTTTTCTCCTTATAGGTATAGACAGGATAGTAATACAAGTGTAGTATGTTTAAAGGAATGTTCAATAGGTGAAATTTTCTGTGAAATCCGTTTACCCAAACTCTACTTCTTCGCGTGCTGCCAATTGCCGATTCAGTTGGGAATCAGCCGTTGCGGGAGTGGAGTATTTATTTATGGGTGACGAACGCCGAAATCAGGGGCAAATCACAGATGGTAATCATGATTTTAGATTTCAGAGAATTAGTGGGCTGAATATAGCACTAAAACCAAACCAAGCAAGCGGGAGGTACAGATACCAAGATGCTGTACCGATATAAGACCAGAAAACTTTCCGGTCAATTTCCAACCCCCGCTTCACAAAAAGAAGAAGCGGGGGTTTTTTAATAAGGAGTCAAGCTGTGACGAGCGCTTTTAGGCAAGTGTTAGAGCAATCCGTGGTAGTTTTTTCGCAAAACTACTTGCCACTGTGTCGGGTAAATATCAAGCGGGCGATCGTGTTATTAGTAGCGGATAAAGCTGAACCGCTAGATTTTATTGCAGAGAGCGGATGGCAAGTCCACTCACCTAGCTTGGTACTTTATGTACCAAAACACATTCGTTTGAAAATCGCTTCTAGTGAGCGTGTGTGGAAAATTCCGCCGGTAAATCGGCGCGAAGTGTTGCGAAGAGACCATCACAGTTGTCAATATTGCGGTAGCAGCAAACATCTAACGCTGGATCATGTGATTCCGCGATCTAAAGGTGGTTTGCACACTTGGGATAACGTAGTCACAGCTTGTGAAAAATGTAATTCCCGTAAAGGCGATCGCACTCTGTTTGAGACTGGTATGCAACTGCGTACCAAGCCAAAAGCACCAGTTCATCCGGCTATATCTTTTGCCGAACAGTTCTGGCGCTTTGAACAAGCAAGCCTGGAATAACAGGAGAGCATAAGGAATGTTGAAATTAACTTACACTGAAAAAAGCTTTCACTTAGAGTGTCTAACTCAGTCTTTAGAGCAATGGGTGCAAGGACGAGTTATTTTGGCACTGCGAGTTGGTCAATGTCTGTGCGTAGAACCGAGTACCGCTTCCTTTTTGCTTCCTGTTGATTTACCAGGAGTAGAAGCGTTAAAAGCTGAGGTGTTAAAAGCTGAGATAAAAGGTGACGTGTCAGAAATCATCGCGTTGTCAGTTTGTGATGCGGAGTATTTAGAAGTTACTCTGCGGGGTTCTTGGATATCAAATGGTTCTGAGGATGCTGAGGGTGTGTTTATCACAGCGATGAGCGATCGCACTGAGTTCTTTGTACACAAACTTTGGCAAGAAGCGCAAAAAAGTGCCTCCGTCGTGAGCGAGTGAAGAGGGAATGGGGATGAGGGGGATGAGGGGATAAGGAGGACAAGGGGACAAGGAGACAAGGAGGACAAGGGGAATAATTCTTCTTTCCCCCCCTCCCCCCCTCTCCCTATCCCCCACTCTCTTTAAGAAGTTGGGGAACTGTGACAAATCGGTAGCCTTGCTGTTTGAGTCCGCTGATGATTTGTGGTAAGGCTTGCACAGTTCTTTGGCGATCGCCTCCACCATCGTGCATTAAGACAATCCCACCTGGTTTGGCATCTCTTAATACATTCTTTACAAATACTTGATATTTGGCGTGAGGGTCGGTATCGGCGGAAGTCTGCGACCACATAACTACAGCGTATTTCTGGCTTTTGGCGTAAGTGGCTAGTCCGTTATTTAAAACGCCTCCAGGAGGACGAAACAAAGAAGTTTTGACTCCTGTAGTTTTATACATCAAATCAGCAGTGCGCTCAATTTCACTCTTTGCGGTGGCTTCATCCATCCGCTTATACCAATGATGCCAAGTATGGTTGCCAATGGCGTGTCCTTGTGCTACCTCTTGTTTGGCAAGGTCAGGGTGTTCTTGTAAGGCTTGTCCTACCCAAAAGAATGTAACTTTTACGTTATTTTTTTTCAGTATATCCAGCATTTGTGCGGTTGTATTTTGCCAGGGTCCATCATCAATGGTTAGCGCGATAACTTTCTCATTATTGCTGGGTTGCCCTTTATAAACTGTTTTGCCTTGATACTTAGCTGGAACGCTGTTATGTGAGTTTTCTAGTTTAGCTGGTGATTGGGTGTCTTGGCTTTGTTGAGTTTGGGCAGCATGAAGCTTGCTTGTAGTTAATTGCTCTTTCTTCGTTGGGGCAATACTACAAGCTGTTACAAAAAAGGCGATGGGCAAAGCCGATATATAGGCGATCGCGACAACACCGAATATCTTTTGTCGCTTTGAGTGGTTGTTTGTCACGTCAGTTTACCAAAAACTCAACCAATCATAAGCTGTAGTCACACTTTTTATCTAGGTTTTTTAGTTCAAAGTCAGATATAGAAGTGTTTTTAGACAATCTCAAAAAAACTTTTCTAAACCCCTTGACACTTTTGTAGTATATTTGTAGTATAAATGTATGAAACGAGAAACAAAGCTTATATAGGATTAAAAGCAATGTTCTACATACAAGTAGTACAAAAAAACTGGGATAAACCAAAGTCCCCAGTAAACAAAGCTCCTCCTACTTCCAAATTATCTGAAGTAGAAGGAAGAAATCACAAAAGTTCTCAGTTTGCAAAGAACAAAACTACCGAATACATCCGTAATACACAACAGGTTTATTATTTAGAGCGTCGGTTGTTTTGCTAACAGTTGAAAGTAATTTTTCTGAACCTTGAAAACTAAATATGAAATGGGCAAGTTCACCAACAAATTGTGCCTAAAAGTCTAAAATTTTAGGCACAGATTTCAAAAATATCGGGGTGTAGCTCAATGGCTAGAGCGTTCCTGTCTTTTGGAAATGTTGCGGGTACCCTTCGGGAACGCTTACGCGAACAAATCCCGTCACCCTGGTTGAAATCCCGTCGGGACTCTCAAATGGCTGAGTAGCTAAGTGGTTGAAGGCGTCGCTCTGCAAAAGCGAATATCGTGAGTTCAAATCTCACCTCAGCCTTTGATGTCGCAGTGTAGCGATTTATGCAAAGCCCCAAGTTCATACCTTGGTATATGCGGGTGCAAATCCCGCCACTGCTACCAAATGCAGGGATGGTGTAACGGCAACACCGCGCTCTCCAAAAGCGTTGTTCTAGGTTCAAATCCTAGTCCCTGCGTTCTACTTCTGAAACTTGTACCGAGTAGATATTTGAATATGGTGCCGTGGGCAAATGGTTAAGCCACCAGGCTTTCAATCTGGGGATTGCGGGTTCAAGTCCCGTCGGCACTATGGAATTTGGGTCGGCTCGCCTATTGGTGCGGGCAACGCTCTGTAAAAGCGTCCTTGATTGGTTGCAGGTTCAATTCCTGCCCGACCCACTGTGGAGAAGTGACCGAGTGGTCGAAGGTAGCTGTTTGCGCTCACAGTATCGGGTAATACCGACGCAGGTTCAAATCCTGTCTTCTCCGCCTTCTGGAGTTAGGTGAAATTATGGTAGACAGTGAATTTTCTCATAGATAAGGTAGAAAAGAACACTACTATTTACTGAAAAATGGCAAGTTTTCTTAAATCTCTACCTCACATTTCTTTTGCTGTATTTTATCTGTGGGTTTCTGCTCTTAATTTATCACCAATAGCAAACGCTGCAACTCCCAAAAGTGCTAACAGACTAGTGACTTGTCAAGCCAAGAAACTAGGATATGAAGAAGCACTTTGGTTATACCTAAGAAAACCGCAAGGAGAATTTGAAGATGGAGGTGTAATTAATTTATATGAAGATGCAAAGTTAAAAGTACTAGCTAAAGGTGTTGAAAATTGGATTTACGTTAGCGTTATCGATGCAGATAGTCCTAAACAAAAAGGCTTAGAAGGTTGGATGCGTAGTGGCAGCCTAAAATGTACTGGCAATTTAGCTCAGGTTAAGCCTGCACTCTGCGAAGTAACTGCGTTGCAATCGGGGCAATTAGCTTTACGTGCCACAGCTGGTGGAAAGTCAAAAGCAGGTTTAGATAATAGCAACAATGTCATATTACTCAAGCCTGATATCGTATCACTTCAAGGTCGCCCAACACCTTGGGTTAACGTGCGTGTTACTAATAGCTCAAACAAGAGAGTCCTAGGAATGGAGGGGTGGATTAATTCTGAATACATAGATTGCTATAGCAACGAAAGCAATGATGCAATAAATTATCCGTAAAATAGCTGTTGTTTTTAAAGGTCGCGTGGTGTGGCTGGATAACATCTGAGTCTACGAAACTCAAGAGTGAAGGTTCAAATCATAAGCGCGATCGCCTTACATGGGAGAGATGATGGAGTGGCTGATTAGTGTTGAATTAAACCAGTCCACTAGATAAAACTTATCTCTCCTTCTATATCCCCCGGTAGCTCAGTTGGTAGTAGCGTCTGTTTGTTCGCGTTGGCGGAGCCTCTCGTAGAGAAGCGTGTCCGAAGGACAAGAACAGGAGGTCGTCGGTTCGATTCCGACCTGGGGGGCTTCGTTGCCCCATAGCTCAATGGTAGAGCGATCGGCTGTTAACCGCGAGGTTGTAGGTTCGAGTCCTACTGGGGCAGCCATTTATCTCATTGCCAGGTGGACAAATTGGCAAGTCACATCTCTCTGAAAGATGAGATACAGGTTCAAGCCCTGTCCTGGCATTTATTGGGGAGTCGCCTAATGGTATGGCACCGCTCTTTGAAAGCGGAAAAATGCGGGTTCGAGTCCTGCCTCCCCAGTTCTGCTTTCATAAAGCAGCCAAATTATGCTCCTGTAGCCCAATTGGAACGAGGCGCTGATCTTAAAAATCAGATGGTACTGGTTCAAATCCAGTCAGGAGCATGAACGGGATGTGGCGCAACTTGGTAGCGCGGCGGCTTTGGGAGCCGAAGGTCGCAGGTTCAAATCCTGCCATCCCGATATGCCCCTGTGATGTAATTGGAAAACATCGCTTACTCAAAATAAGCGCTTTTTGCAGGTTCAAATCCTGTCAGGGGTAGTTGACTAATTTCTAACCAGATTTCTTAAGAGTTTCAAATTACGCCCCTGTAGCCCAATTGGAAGAGGTGCTTCGCTTAGAACGAAGAGGATACTGGTTCAAGTCCAGTCAGGGGTATTGGTAACGCCACCAAAATCTGTGCTGGTGTAGCTCAATCTGGAAGAGGAGCTAGTCTTAAGTTGATTAATTGATAGACAACTCTGTAAGATAAGGTAGAACTCTGTACAGTAGAAGTTAGATGTACAAACCACGCTTTCATAGGAAATGCCAGAATGCTTTTGTCAATCAAAAC
>NZ_JAOWRF010000231.1 GCF_025753815.1 Plectonema radiosum NIES-515
ACCCTGGCGTGCGTAGTGGATTTGCGTGACATTATCTTGTCCCTGGCGTTTAGCAACCCATTGAGTCCGCATATTGAATTCCCTTGATAAACAGCTTCCCTCCTGTCTCCTTGTCAAGAAAGTCCCCTTGTCAAGAAAGTCCCCTTCCCTGCTCCCCAAGGAGTCCCTACTCCAAAGCTCGACCCTTCACATCAGCTAAACCATTTGCATCTAACACATCCCCCGTGGTATAATACCCAGCAGCTTTCTTCGCTTCCATTTCCACCCGTGCATCTTGAGGAATCAAATCATCCGGAATCGCGATTCGTTCAACAATCTCAATTCCCGATTGAGTTATGGCATCGAACTTCATATTACTCATAGATACCATGCGGTCAATGCGAGTAATGCCCAACCAATGGAGTACATCCGGCATTAGTTCTTGGAAGCGCATATCTTGAACGCCTGCCACACATTCAGTACGTTCAAAGTAGGCATCAGCGCGATCGCCTCCAACAGCACGCTTGCGAGCATTATAAACCAAAAATTTCGTCACCTCACCAAGGGCGCGACCCTCTTTGCGACAATAAACAATTACTCCAGCACCACCGGATTGCGCTGTTTGCACGCACACCTCAATTCCGTGTACCAGATAAGGACGACAAGTGCAGATATCGGAACCGAAGACATCCGAACCGTTGCACTCATCATGTACCCTGACAGCTAAAGGTTTATTCGGATCGGCGATCGCATCTTTATCACCGACAATATACACTGTCAAACCTCCAATTGGTGGCAAAAATAGCTCCAAATCCGATCTAGTCACCAATTCTGGAAACATTCCTCCAGTTTGTTCAAATAAAGCGCGACGCAATTCGCCTTCAGTGATATTAAACCGCTTGGCAAGTCCTGGTAAATACCAAACCGGCTCAATTGCGGCTTTAGTTACCACCAAATCGCCACCCGCTTTCATAATTTTACCATCAACTTGCAAACGTCCTTTGGCGATCGCTTCTTGCAATTCCGGCATATTGATGTGAGCTTTGGTGATGGCGATGGTCGGACGGATATCATATCCCTGTTCGTAGTAGGATGCAAACACCTCAGAAGCGATCGCACCATAAGGGTCAAGAGAAACGATTTTTTCCGGGTCAGACCAGCTTGGATATGGTCCAATACGCTCTGTTGGAGACGTGTTGGTTAAATCCGCTATATGATCTGATTGCAGCGCTCCGCTAGCCACTGCTAAAGCGCGATAAACCGCATAACCACCCGAATGAGTGCCTATGACATTGCGGTGCGCCGAATGAGTTAAAGTAGCAATAACTGGACCTCGTTGCATCGGGTCAGCTGCTCCCCAGTTAATGGCGATCGGCTTTGGACCAGAACGACTGGGATGAGAAGTCAGAACAATATGCCGAGAAACGCTGTTTTGTTTTGGCATAGTCAATTTATTTTTTGTTATCTTTTTATCAACTATTATTTCCTAAGGATTTGTCAACTGCCAAGACACCCTTTACACTTTTATAAAGTTTGTGCTAATGACTTGATATATTGCATGAAGAAGGGAAAAGGGGAAAGGGAAAAGGGGAAAGGGAAAAGGGGAAAGGGGGAGGAGAAGAGGAAACTCATGTTAAAGGCAAAAAGGACTCATGAAGAAGTAATTCAAAGCCAATCGACTAATTTTAAATAACTCCATCCCTTTCCCCCTTCCCCTTTAACCTTTTCCCCTCCTTGGTAAACGCACTAACAGTATTACTGACTACAAAAAATAGCATGATAATTGCCGCGCATTGCAATTGTCGTAATTTAAAGATGCCTTTAAAAGTGATTTAATTAGATAGTTTTGTGCGAAATTACTAATATACAATCCCAAATCTAAAACTCATGGATTCTTTATCAATCAATTCCTTACTTGAAGATTTGAAAAATCCTGACGAAATAGTGCGAGAACACGCAACTAGGAAACTTTGGCGGATCTGGTTCAAGCAAAAGGGAATTTCTGCCCTAGAAACCATTGATCGCAGTCAAAAGTTACTAGACGCTGGGGAACTAGACGAAGCCGAAACAGTGCTGAACCAACTGATCGAAGAACAACCAGATTTTGCTGAAGCTTGGAATCGTCGTGCTTTTCTCTACTACAGCAGCCGTAAATATCATAAGTCGCTAGCAGATTGTCAGAAAGTTGTGGAAATAATACCAGTACATTTTGGTGCACTTCACGGTATGGGCTTGTGTTATGCCGCACTTGGCGAGTATGGTGAAGCAATCAAAGCTTTTCAACGCGCTTTAGAAATTCAACCATATTCTTTGGTAAACCAAAAGTTAATTTTAGAATGTACACTGCGAATCAGTTAAAAATTTAGGCGCTTTAATTTTTGTTTTTGAGTGCCTTATATAACTTTATTTTAAATAAATGGCATAAAAGCGGGGATAAAGAAGAATTCCGAAGTCAGATTTATTGCCAATCCCCATTCCTATTTTATCGAAGGTTGGAGGCGATCGCTCTCCTCCCATCTGAAATTTCCCGAAATAATTGACACCTATAATTTGTGAAAAATTACAAATTCGGTAATTATACCCCAAAAGGATAAAAAAAATGTATAACAATGACTCAAATCTTAAGCAAACTAGTAACCTTTCCTAATAGTTTATCTGGTGAGGATATTCTTCAAAGGTTTTCTCTTAGATTTACAATTAATTTTTGGCGTTGCATAATCGCCGAATCAATCGTAGAGACGCCTCTGAGTGGAACGTCTCTACAATAGACATCTCCAAAAATGAACTATGCGTTGCCCAAAACCCTTGTAGAGACGCGATGGTCCGAAGTCTCTACATTGTTTTCTGGAGATGTATAATATGTAAAATCATCACGTTAATATGCAACGCCAATAATTCTTAATAGTTAACAGCATAACAAACTATTCCTACAAACTGTAGCATAGCTGTGTTACAATCAGACAAAAGTATTGCACCCCATGATTGAAATTGACGGTTCCTATGGAGAAGGAGGTGGACAAGTTCTCCGTACCTCCTTAAGTCTCGCTGCCATCACAGGTAAACCCATACGCATTTACAACATTCGTGCTGGACGCAAAAAGCCGGGATTAGCAGCACAACACCTAACATCTGTTCGTGCTGCCGCAGCGATTTGTCATGCCAAACTGCGGGGTGATGCTTTCGGTTCAATGATGCTAGAATTCATTCCTGGTAGTTCCGTGCAAGGGGGAAATTATACCTTTGATGTCAGCGAAGCACGAGAAGGTGGTTCTGCGGGTGCTGTTACTTTAGTGTTGCAAACTATACTTTTGCCTTTGGCGTTAGCTGATGGTGATTCTCAAGTAACCCTACGAGGGGGAACTCACGTTGCCTTTAGCCCTTCAACGACGTACATTGAGCAAGTCTATCTGCCAATGTTACAGCAAATGGGTGTGGAAGCTCAAGTAAAGCTTGGCGCTTGGGGATGGTATCCTCAAGGTGGGGGAGAAGTGCAATTGCGCGTCAGTGGCGGTAATAAACCCACTGGGTTCAAGTTGCTGGAACGCGGTGACTTACAGCAAATACGGGGACTCGCGGTGGTGACAGAATTACCTGCCAATATTCCCCAAAGAATGGCAAATCGTGCTGAGAATTTGTTGCAAGAAGCCAAATTAAAACTTGCTGTGCAAGCATTGCGAGAAAAGGGTATTGCACCAGGGGCTGGTTTGTTTCTCACCGCTAAGTATAAAAATAGTGTGGCTGGCTTTGCTGGGTTGGGAGAAAAGCGGTTGTCATCAGAAAAAGTTGCCGAAATCGCTTGTGAGGAACTGCTGAAGTTTCATCAAACGAGCGCACCAGTAGATGAACATTTGGCGGATCAGTTATTGCTACCAGCAGCATTAGCTAGCGATAAAAGTGAGTATCGGGTAGCTGAGGTAAGTCTGCATTTGACGACAAATGCGGCAGTAATTCAGCAGTTTGGGTTAGCGCGGGTAATGGTGGATGATGTGGAGAAGATAGTGGTGGTGGAACCTTTGGGAAGTTGAGAGGAAAGCGATCGCACATCTGAAACTTCACCGTAAACACACTTAAGATAAACAAATTTTTTCCTATAGCTCTCAATAATATCCCTGAGTAATAAAAAAAGTTATACTATAAAAAAATCGTATCTTTACTTAACCATTGCATGAGCAGTGATACTCTCATCAGGAAAATCTTGGTTCTGGCAGCAAATCCCAGAAATACCTCTTTGCTACGGCTGGATGAAGAAGTACGGGAGATTGATGAGGGATTGCGACGAGCAAACAAGCGCGAACAGTTTAAGCTAGAGCAAAAGTGGGCAGTGCGATCGCGTGATTTTTACCGGGCAATTCTAGACTATCAGCCGACTATTGTTCACTTCTGCGGACACGGTGCTGGAGAAGATGGAATTATCCTGGAAAATGAGACGAAGCAAGCAGCGTATATCCAGGCAGATGCGCTGGCAAGTATGTTTAAGCTGTTTGCCAGAAATGGGGTAGAGTGTGTTGTTCTTAATGCTTGCTATTCAGAAGTGCAAGCAGAGGCAATTAGCCAACACATTAATTATGTGATTGGGATGAATCAGGCGATCGGGGATAAAGCAGCGATTAATTTTGCTGTGGCATTTTATGATGCTTTAGGAGCGGGACAAGATATAGAATTTGCTTTTGAGTTAGGCTGCTCTCAGATTAATCGAAATGAACAACAGACACCGATTCTCAAAAAAAAGCCTAATTCAAGTAGTACAGTTGTTGAGCCAAATTTTGCAAAAAATATACATCCTGTAAAAAATCAACTTATATCTATGCCATCTGCTAAAGCGATTGAAGTATTCTTCTCTTACGCTCCCGAAGATGAAAAACTGCGAGATAAATTAGAAAAGCATTTAAGTCTATTGAAGCGAGAAAAAGTGATTACAGGATGGCACGATCGCAAAATAGGAGCAGGGCAAGAATGGAAAAATGAGATAGATATACACCTGAATACAGCCCAGATAATTTTGCTGCTTGTTAGTGTAGATTTTATCGCTTCAGATTATTGCTGGGATGTTGAAGTTAAACGGGCAATGGAAAGACATGAAGCTGAAGAAGCGCGAGTTATTCCTGTAATTCTCGACTCTGTTGATTGGAAGAGCGCACCTTTTGGCAGACTTCAACATCTGCCTAGAGGTGTCAAACCTGTGAAAAAGTGGGGAAATCGTGATGAAGCGTTTTTAGAGATTGCTCAAAATATTCGGATAGTAGCAGGGGAATTGGCTGCTAACCCATAAATACATATCACTTTTGGCATTACTCAATATAGTGCCAAAAATTTCAAGCGTAAGTGATGTGAAAAGAAAGTAATGCTGATTTGTAATTTATAGGTGCTAAGGTTAATGTCGTCTACCAAAGCTATCAAAATTTTATATTGCCGCTCTGAATCTAATGATGATGAACAAATGCGGCAACAATTGGAGGAACATCTGTATGGTTTGAGGCGAAATGGTGTAATTGTCACCTGGGACAAGAGGATGATTAGCGCAGGTAAGGAATGGGAAAAAGAAATAAAAGAGCAACTCCAGACGGCTGATATAATTTTGGCACTGATAAGTTCAAAATTTATAGCTTCGGATTATAACTGGGATGTTTTGGCGAAGCAGGCTATGGAACGCCATAGGGCTGGAAAAGCTCGTGTTGTTCTTATTCTGCTTCGCCCAGTTGATAATTATTGGAAGGTCGCATTCCCCAACGTCAAAGTTTTGCCTAAGAATGGAATACCTATCACTGGATGGCGACCCTATGATAAAGCTTTTGCGAATATTACTAAAGGTATTCGGGAAGTAGTTGACGAACTCACCGATCCTACCTTCCATATTAAAAAATATTTTAGACGGATTAGGGCTGTCGTAAAACCTGTTGCAAAAGCTTTTTTCAAGATGGTTGCAATAATTGTTAGTGTGGCAGGAGTAATTTTATATTCATTAACTAAAACATCAAGATATCGTCGGCGGAATAAAAATAGTATGATGCCGCTGCTCAAGATGTTTTTAATAATTTTCGGTGGAATATTTTTAGTTTCTCAAATACAAAATTTATTAGACTTTTATTCATCTAAAACTAAACCCAACCATACTTTAGTTTCAAATGCAAAAGTTAATCCTACCGGGTGGATATGGATAGGTGTGACAAATAATAGTTCGGGTAGGTTGCATGCAGGAGAGCGGTTGTTGAAACCTGAAAATCCTGATTTATTTCCTAGTATTGAACCTTCCGTTGTCCCATCATCAGGGGCAGTAGTGAATGTGAAATATAAGGTTAATTTAAGAAAAGATAAATCGTTGACAGAGCAACTTGGTGAACTTCAAAAGGGAGACAAGCTAGTCATCATCAAAGTAGAGCCTATAGCAAAGTATAGTCCGAATTCACCCTATATTAAACTGAGAGCGCAAGTTAGTAAGTGTAATAAAACTTGTGAGAAGTGAAAATCACATTATCAAATGTTGGTGATTTTTGAATGCGATCGCACTTCAGCATAACGGCTAAATCAACATGCTTATCGTGATTTACGAGTAATTGCTGTGTATTTTCGCAGTCAAAAATATTATATTTATATTATATTTCCGCTTCAATAATAGTCACAACCGCAATTGAAATTGCTGACATTGTAATATCTGAGATAATACCTAGCTTACGAATGAATCGTTGCAAGTCTACTCCTCTTAATTGCAATGCGTCAATTGCGGAAACTTTCGTCAAACAATTGCTAGTATCTGGCTCGATTTTGACGTGCCAAATATTTTGGCTAAAAGAAGCTTTCCAATCTGTAATTGGAGCAATCAATTTAATAGGTAATTTACCCACAGCATCAGAACTAATAACTACTGCGGGTCGTACTTTTTTGATTTCTGCACCTATCGTCGGGTCAAAATTAACTAACCAAATTTCTCCACGCTTAGGCATGTCAGGATTAGTAGTCAATTATGTCACCCGCCATTAACTCTTGCCATTCAGAATCTTGCTGGTAGTGAGACAGCATTGTTTCGGCTTGAGTTTCCAGAATTCGTCTGCGATCGCTAAGAGGTAATTTGAGGAAAGCCTGACGTTCCTGCAAAGAAGGAGACTGGTTATTTTCAGAATAAATAGAAGTATTAGATTCCGAAATTATAATTATGACCTCAACTGTTTGTCCTTCTGTTAGGTTGAAATTTTGAATCTCAATTTTATTTCCCGGTAAGACTTTTGCTGTCAAATACAAAGTTGATTTCACACATTAACCTACCTTTTTATTTGATCTTAACGTAGTAAGCGGCTCTATTTATTAAAACCGTTGATCTGAGCGGTAAACGGCTCACTAGGAACCAGGAGGTTAGACATGCGAAAACTGAAGTATTACGTAGCTTGCACTGTTGATGGGTTTATTGCCCAGGAAGACGGCTCATTTGACGGTTTTCTTGCCGAAGGTGAGCATGTAACTGATTATTTGAAGCCTTTCAAGTGGTTTGATGTCGTTTTGATGCGATGCAAGATATACGAGGTGGGGCTAAAAGAAGGTGTAACCAATGCTTACCCAACTATTCTCAATCTTGCCACAAAGCAATTCCACCTAGTAAACCACTAATATTTGGAATGAGTTTTACATTTTCAGGTAGCTGAATTTTTACCCTTGTGGCTTCACCACCGCCGATATAAAGGTAATTATAATTGAACAGACTTTGTAAAGATGCGATCGCATGACCTAAGCGTCTGTTCCATTTACTATCACCAATTTTTCCCAAAGCTGCACGTCCCAATTGTTGCTCATAAGTCTCTCCTTTTCTAAACTCATGATGCCCCATTTCCAAATTCGGCACTAATTTACCATCTACAAATAAAGCCGAACCAAAGCCTGTACCCAAAGTAATCACCAATTCTACACCCTTACCGACAATTGCTCCCAAACCTTGCATATCAGCATCATTAATTACCCGCACAGGCTTGTTTAAACGCTGTGACAATTGCTTTGCCAAATCAAGCTTAATCCAATCTGAATGCAAATTTACCGCCGTTTCCGTCACTCCATCGCGCACCACACCGGGGAAACCTACCGAAACGCGATCGAATTTACCTTGAGTTGCTGCTAACTCAATAATTGCATTGATCACAGGTTCGGGTTTAGCTGGCTGCGGTGTTTCTTTTCGCACTCTCTCACTTAAGGCATTACCCGTACTATCCAAAAGCATAACCTTAACACCACTGCCGCCAATATCAACAGATAAAGTGCGTATCTTATTATCTTCAGTCATTTGGGTTTTCCTCCTTGGTGTGTCTTTTCTGAAAAACAATTAATATTTAGTATTTATTGTTAGGCTTCTATAAACGGTTAGGTTGATAGAACCGCTTCAATTGCGGCTTAGTGGGTGTCTGCTTAACCCCAGCAATACATTACCATTACTTTATTGCGCTTGCAGTCTCCAGTTCATCAGGGTAAGCGCATTTAGTGCCAAAGTTTTTATGACATCACTCACGTTCTTACTTACGTCCCACAATTTCTCTCAAGCCAATCAAAAAATCATAACTTTATAAATTTATAAATTACGCTATATACAAAAGCGCCTGATATGCTGTGTGCATGGCATGAAAACCGTACCCACAGCACTATTTATATTTGCTAGCCTAGGGATAATAAAAATAATCCTGATGGTAGTGGCGTAACTACTAAAGCTTTGAGCGGAGATATCCTCGGCTCAAACTTATCGCTGAATATCTATCGGGGAACAAAACTTTATTAAAAGTAATACAAGAGACAGAATTATGACTGCTTCTGAATCTAAAGTCACCCGTTTCTATAATCAAGAAGATGTGCAGCAAATTCTTCATTTAGCGATCGCTCGTCAAGCGGACGATAAAGAAAAAGAATTCTCTTACGAGCAATTGTTAGAAATCGCCGCTGAGTTAGAAATTCCTCCAGAATCTTTAAAACTAGCAGAGCGCGATTGGTTGGACAAACAAGGAGAAATGCAACAGCGTCAAGCTTTTAACCTCTATCGCCAAAAAAGATTAAAGAAGCGTTTTGGCAAGTATGCAATTGTTAATAGTGTTTTAATGTTAGTTAATTTAGTTAGTAGTGGTGGTCTTTCGTGGTCGCTTTACATTTTATTATTCTGGGGACTCGGAGTAGCGCTTGATGCTTGGAGTACTTATCAAACTAACAGCGAAGAATACGAAATTGCTTTTCAAAAATGGCATCGCAAGCATCAAATCAAACAAACATTCAACACAGTTTGGAATAAGTTTTTTATCAAATTGTAAATTGAATTGGGTAATGGGGCATGGGAAAAAGATTTGACTTTATTCCCACGTTCCCAATTACCAACTAGCAACAGCTTGAGCGATCGCATGACGAGCTTGAGCAAGCGATTGTTCGCGCACATCGTCACCCGCACTCAGGTTTTCTACATGTATAAAGGAAACGTCCGTAATTCCTATAAAGCCAAAAATCGCCCTTAAATAAGGTTCTTGAAAATCGTATGGTGCAGCGGGACTTCCTTGCGTAAAACTACTACCACGAGCCGTAACAATCAGTATCTTTTTGCCTGTAACTAAGCCCTGTAAAGCACCTTGTTCGGTGACAGCGAAGGTACGACCAACGCGAACAATCTGGTCAATATAAGCTTTGAAGGTAGATGGTATATTGAAATTGTACATTGGCACACCGAAAACATAGCGATCGGCAGCGAGAAACTCATCTATTAATTCATCAGAAATTTTAATTGCTTGATTTAGTTCCGGGGTACGTGCTTGCGGTGGTGAAAAAGCCGCAGCAATCCACGATTCGTCTACATGGGGGACGGGATTGTGTCCTAAATCGCGGTAAGCGACTGTATCATCAGGATGAGCGGTTTTCCAGGATGTGACGAACTCATAGGAAAGTTTGCGAGAAAAAGAGCGATCGCTACGAGGACTAGAATCTATATGCAGGATATGTGCCATTAATTAATTTCCTCAAAAATTTGAACGCATTTTTGCTCTTTGCAGCGATGCTGCCGATCAATTTAGGCTTTGACCTCCATATAGACTTTAAACTATGTAAAGCTAATATAAACAGTAGGCACTTAAAAGTAAGATACTTACCTAAAAGTAACTATGAAAGCTGAAACAGAAAACTATAGCAGACTGACTTGTGAAGTAGAAACTACGCTAAAGGTGATTGGTGGACGCTGGAAGGTGTTAATTATTAGAGAATTAATGCCAGGAGTTAAACGCTTTGGTGAATTACAAAGAGCCTTATCGGGAATTACTCAAAAAATGCTGACTCAGCAACTTAGAGAAATGGAGGAAGATGGTATTATTCATCGAGAAATTTACCCACAAATTCCTCCAAAAGTCGAATATTCACTCACACCTTTAGGAAAAAGTCTTCAACCGATTCTTTATGCAATGCATGAATGGGCAGTGCAGCATTATTTGGGTGAAAATGCAAGTCAAATTAAGAGCGATCGCATTCCTAACCTCCCTTAGAGACGTTCCGTCGTCACGTCTCTACCGCTTTTTTTTGTACAGACGTGACGACGGAACGTCTCTATCTAAATCCTATTATTAAATAATTTATTCATTAGTTTGTAAATATTCAATTGCCGCTTCTAATTTTGATGAATAACCTTCAGCAAATCTTTCAAACCAAAGTCCTTCTGCTGAAAATGGATCTAATTTTTTCAGCCAATCTTCGGCTTGATTTTTCAACCCCTCCAATTTTTGAGCTTTGAGTTGTTCTTGTTTAATTCGCTCTTGTTCTAATTCTTGTTGCCTTCTGAACTCTTCAGCCGTATCTTTTTCCACAAAATCAGCTTTCACTTGCGCCAATATATTATCTATTAAAGATGTCGATTTTGGCGGTGGTTGGATGAATGTTTTTCTTTGTGGTGGTGACTGTTGGGGTGTTGCTGGTTCAGTATATTCACCTTGAAGTTCAGCCAATAGTTTATCAAGAAAATCCATTTTTCAAATCCTGTCAAACGGAAACTTAGTCATTAATAGCATTGAGTAGCACTTCTGATAAACTCAAATCTTCCATATCTTCCATTGTGATTGTGTCACAAATATCAAATTTGGCTCCAGCGCTTTGAAGTTCATCATCCAAGACTTTGAGAAAGCGGGTAGCTTGAGCATCTTTACCAACTTGAATGAAAGAAATAGCTAGTTCTTCATCGCGATCCATTTGCCTTGAAGCTTCGATAATCACCTTCATTACGGCTTTGCGATCGTCCGGTTCACCATCAGTTATAACTAAAATTGTCTCACCATTTAACTTAGTTTGACCAGAAGATTTTCGCTGAAAATAGCTATCTAGCGCGTGTTTTAAAACACCAGCTAAATCAGTAGTTCCTGAGGGATCGTTTTCTTGGAAAATTTGAGTTACCTTACTCGCTGTCACATTTTCGTAACGCTTAAATCTGCCAGAAAATACATAAAGAGTAATGCCATCTGGATCGAATTGCTCGCATTTACTCGCTAAGGCAAAAGTAGATTCTTGTGCAGTTACCCATCTGGTTTTGCTACCCTTTTGATCTGGGGTAGCCATACTGCCGCTTTTGTCGATAATTAAGGTGTAATCGCGATTATCTAACATTTTTAAATTCTCCTTGTTAGTTAATAGTCAATAGTCTTGGGTCAATAGTCAAAATATCTTGGACTTTAGATTCTGAGCTTCTTAATCAGTAATTGCGTTCATTAATATATCTGCTAAACTCATATCTTCCATCTCATCTAAAGTGATGGTGTCGCAAATATCAAATTTTGCACCGACACTTTGCAACTGGTCATCTAAAGCTTTCAAGAATTTAGTTGCTTGGGCATCTGAACCAACTTGAATCATAGATATTCCTAGTTCTTCATCGCGTTCCATCTGCCGTGTAGCGTTGATGATGACCTCAAATACTGCTTTGCGATCGTCTGGTTCACCATCAGTAACAACTAAAATTGTCTCACCATTCAGCTTAGTTTTGCCGGCTGCTTTGCGCTGAAAGTAATCATTAAGTGCGTTTTGAAGTACACCTGCTAAATTTGTTGTGCCAGCGGGATCGTTTTCTAAAAATATCTGCGCGACTTTGGCAGATGTTACATCATCGTAACGTTTAAATCTCCCAGAAAATACATAAACAGTCAGACCATCGGGGTCAAATTGTTCGCATTTTCTTGCTAAAGCGAGAGTAGATTCTTGAGCTATTTCCCATCTACTTCTACCACCGGCTTGGTCTGGGGTGGACATACTACCGCTTTTGTCAAGGATTAATGTGTAATCGCGATCGCTCATCATATATTCCTTTAATTGTTACCTGATGCTTCTAGTTTAGCTCTTGCGTAATTGTTACGGCAGAGAAGTGACAATGCTTTGTAATAATCATTTAAGTAGTCTGACGTTTACTGTAATTTGATACCCAAGGGTCAATCTGGAACTCTGAAGCAAGAAAATCGATAAAGCAGCACACCTTTGCTGGTATAAAGCGACCTCTTCTGTAAACAGCGTAAATCGGTAAAGGTGTTGGTTGATAGTCGTTGAGAACAACTTTGACAGCATCCGTATTAACCACATCACGAAATAACCAAATGGGAGAAACCGCAATCCCAACACCAGATAAAACTGCTTCACGCACAGCGGTTGAATTATTTGCCTGAAAATTCCCACTGACTTTGACTTTTATCGTTTGTTCTTTAAAATGAAAATGCCATTCATTGCCGGTTGCAAGTCGCGTGTAAACAATGCAATTATGATCGATTAGGTCTTTAGGGGAAAGCGGTTCCCCTGAAGAATCAAAATAAGGTGTTGCCCCAATTGTAACGCGCCGAGTTATGCCTATTTGCTGGTAAATTAGTGAAGTATCTTCCACGTTGCCAATTCTAATTGCTACATCTACAGCTTCTTCCACCAAGTCAATAAATTGGTCTGTCATCATCAAATCAAGCTTAATGTCTGGATAGCGCTCCAGAAATGCTTTCAACAAAGGCATAATAATAAATTGTCCAAAGGAAACCGGACAGTTGACTTTCAGTACACCAAAAGGCTTTTGTCTTTTTCCCACGCTTGCTTCTGCTTCTGCTACTGCTTCTAAAATTCCTTGACAATGTTCATAAAAACGCTGTCCCTCTTCAGTCACACTCAAGGATCTAGTAGAACGCACAAGCAATTGCACGTCTAAATATTCTTCTAAAGCAGCAATCTGCTTGCTAATTGTCGGTTGCGTGGTGTTCATTTCCCTTGCGACAGCGGAGAAACTATTAGTCTCCACTGTCCGCACAAAGCTTTTCATGCAGTCGATGCGATCCATTGGGATTCATTCTTATTTGGAATAAATAATATTCTATTTTGCCGTCTTCTCAAATCAAAATGAATGAATCAAGATGTACATATACAAGCGGACAAGAAAACACAAAGGATTATTATGAACATCAACACATCTGTTGCCCTTGTGACTGGAGCTAATCGCGGTATCGGTAAAGCATTTGTCGAAGCGTTACATCAAGCTGGTGCAAAACGCATATATGCAACCGCTCGCAATATTGATTCTCTCAAAAATATCGTCGCGATTGACCCAGAAAGAATTATTCCCATAGCCCTTGATATTACCAATCTTGATTCTATTACAACTGCTGCCCAAAGTTTACAAGATGTCAATTTGTTAATTAACAATGCAGGTGTGTTGGGTACGGGTGGATTTTTTAATTCTACTAGCTTAGAAACCGCACATTGGGAAATGGAAACCAATTACTTCGGCACGCTGCATATGATTCGCGCTTTTGCACCAATTTTAAAACGCAATGGTGGAGGTGCGATCGCTAATTTACTTTCTATTGCTTCGGTTGTGAATGTGCCTGTATTCGGTTCTTACAGTGCCTCAAAAGCTGCACTTTATTCTCTCACACAAGGAGCAAGAGCAGAATTGGCAGGGCAAGGAACTTTGGTAGTGGGAATCTTCCCCGGTCCTGTAGATACTGCTATGTCGGATGGTGTACCTTTAGACAAGGTTCCCCCCAGTCAAATCGCTTTAGCTACATTGCAAGCTCTGGAGCAAGGCATTGAAGATGTGAATCCAGATCCGGTGTCACAAGAGGTATTTGCAGGTCTTCGGCAAGATCCCAAAGCTGTGGAAAAACAGTTTGCGACAATGTTGCCTCAGTAATTATAGTCATAATCAATGTATTGCTTGTTTAAGCGTAGTCAGCCCTTTAGCGCTAAAGTGTTTACGACACATGACGCTCCGCGTTTAAAGCGCTGAAGTGCTTACTACATAAGGAGGATATAAGAGTAAAATAACTGCATAGAATTTGTTATGTCGCAGTTAATCTTGACTAATCGCACTTGATAAAATACCGAGAATTTTCTTAATATCTTTTATATAATATTGACTTAAATCAATAAAAATAGTTTTCTCTTCCAATTTCATAAACTGCCAAATCGTCCCAATAGTTACGGCACCATAAATAATCGGAATTTCATTCTCTTCCTTTTGGTTAAATAATTGTGCTGCTATCATTTCTGCCACACATTGTCCCAACCCAAAATTCAGATTTTCATTTTTGCTTTCTACAATTGTAATTACTGGAGCACGAACTAAAAGCTGTTCTTTGGAAAGACTGATAATAAAATCACAAAAGCCATTTAATCCGCGTTCGTTATCGACATTAAAATCTACTCCAGAAAATAAACCAATTTGATAGTTGAACTTGCGCCTCAATTCTAATAAAATCGGAGCAATTATCATTTCCGAACGAGCTTTTTCGGTATTGATAGAAACCGCTAAATCAACATTTTCCTGGAGGAGGGTTGCTAAAATATCGCTATAATCAACTTCTGGTACATTAGCAAACAATCCGGAGCTTTCACTAATTGTTAACCCAAAAGTTTTGATAAGTTCACTCAGCTTAAAATCGCTATAAGCCATATAATATAATGTCCGTGCTCATTAACATTAATAAAAACATTGCAACCGTTGTCAAGACGTTCCGGTGGAACGTCTCTACAATATATGTGATTTGTCGGACATGATATAACTTAGCTTTTAATTTGCTTTATTGCACGTTTTCAGCGCTTAGGAGTCAGAACAAGCTGATGAGTGATTTTGACTGGAATGCGATCGCATCGCATTCCCCAAACTTTTCTAGCTCATCCCCAACACGCTACCAAGCGATCGCACCATATTTTGTGGTTGCATTGCGTCCATTGCAGCGGTAGGTTCATAACCGCAGTGAACCATGCAATCTGCACATTTAGGATTACCGCTCTTGTGACCGTATTCACTCCAATCTGTTTTTTCTAGCAATTCTTTAAAGGTGCTGTAATAACCTTCATTTAGCAGATAACAGGGTTTTTGCCAACCGAGGACGCTGTAACTTGGACTACCCCAAGGTGTACATTCATAATCTTTCTCCCCCGTGAGAAAATCTAGAAAAAGCGGGTTGTGATTGAAATCCCATTTTTTCTCACCTGCTTTGAAGGGTGCAAGAATTTCGCGGAAAAGAGTGCGTGTTTGTTCACGTCCTAAAAAATGCTCTTGATCTGGCGCCCAATCGTAGCTGTAACCTGGAGAAATTGTCATCCCGTCAATATTCAACGTACCCAAAAAGTCAAAGAACTCTTGCGTTTGTTTGGGTTCTACACCTTCAAAGATGGTCGTGTTAGTCGCAACCCGAAATCCTTTCGCTTTCGCAGCTTTGATTGCTTTAACAGCAGTATCAAAAACACCTTTGCGATCGACACATTGATCGTGCCATTCTCGCAACCCATCTAGATGTACAGTAAATGTTAAATAAGCGGAAGGTTGAAACTTATCCAGGCTCTTTTCTAACAACAACCCATTAGTACACAGATAAATATACTTTTTGCGCTCAATTAATCCCTTGACAATTTCACCAATTTGGGGATGTAATAGAGGTTCACCCCCAGGAATGGAGACAACCGGCGCCCCGCATTCTTCCACTGCTTTGAAACATTGTTCGGGGGTGAGGTTTTGCTTGAGTATGTCTGTGGGATGCTGGATTTTACCGCAACCTGTACAAGCTAAGTTGCAACGAAATAAAGGTTCTAGCATTAAGACTAGGGGAAAGCGTTTGCGTCCCAAAAGACGCTGAGTCACTAGATACTTCCCGATATCTATCGCTTGTTGTAAGTTAATTGCCATTTCTCGTGTCACTCCTCGGATAAAAATATACCGTAGTAAGCGCTTCAGCGCTTAAAAGCACTCTTCGTGCTTACTACGAGCTTCTATAAATTCACGTATCTGTGAGAGACAAACCAGTTTACAGCATCTTTGAGTGCGGTATTCAAAGATGATTGAGGTAAGTTTAATTCTCGTACTGCCTTTGATGCATTGTAGTACATGCGTTGCTTCGCCATGCGGACGCCATCGAGGGGAACGTTCGGTTGTTTACCTAAAGGTGCGAGAATTTTTTCATCAATCCAAGCGACACTTAAAGGTAGCCAAGCTGGTACAGTGCGTTGAGGTGCGCTTAAACCTGTGATTAATTCTAGTTCATCAAGTAGTTCTTTTAAGGTGAGGTTTTGATGTCCTAAAATATAGCGATCGCCTGATTTTCCTTTTTGCAATGCGAGTAAGTGTCCCCATGCTACATCGCGCACATCAATAAAATTTAAACCTGTATTTAAATATGCTGGCATTTGACGCCGTAAAAACCGCAGGATAATATCTCCTGTTGGCGTTGGTTTAATATCCAATGGTCCAATGGGACTGCTAGGATTGACTACAACCACCTCCTGACCTCTACTAGCTGCTTGCATTGCTTCTTGTTCAGCCAAGAACTTAGACTTCTTATAGTCCCCAACAAGTTCCTCAACAGGACTTTGATAAGTTTCATCAACAACTCGATCGAATTTTCCCGCACCGATCGCTGCCACGGAACTAGTATAAACTGTACGCTCAATACCTGCTTTCTGCGCTGCTGCTAAAACATTGCGCGTCCCTAATACATTATTGTGATATAGTGCTTCGCGATCTTTTTGCCAAAGTGAATAATGAGCAGCGACATGAAAAAGATACTGACAACCTTGCATTTGCTGCCATAAATTCAAGTCGTTTAAATCACCTTTGACAACTTCCACATCCAGTCCTTGAAGATTTCCCAAATTGCTGTTCGGACGCACCAAAGCTTTCACAGAGTATCCCTCTTGTAACAGCAACCGCACCAAATTAGCACCGACAAAACCCGTACCACCTGTAACAAAAACACTTTTTGAATTGAGATTTTGCATTTTTAACCGCAGATGAACGCAGATGAACGCAGATAGTTCTATAAATTTTATATTCTTCTTCTTTGCGCCTTAGCGCCTTTGCGTGAGGTAAGATTTTTTGCGGGGAAACAAATCATCCATCAGTGTGTAAAGCACCGGGACAACAATCAAACTTAATACAGTAGAACTAATTAACCCACCAGCGATCGCAACAGCCATCGGCGATCGCAATTCGGAACCTGCACCCAATCCTAAAGCGATGGGTACCATTCCTAAAATCGTTGCCGCAGTGGTCATCATGATTGGTCGCAGGCGCACGGGTCCTGCTTTGAGAATCGCTGCTGTGCGGTTTAAACCGGTGTCGCGCAATTGGTTAATATAATCTACAATCAGAATGGCATTTTTATTGCTTATTCCCAGTAAAAAGACAAAGCCGATTAGCGAAATCATCCCAAAATCGCTTTTAGTTATCAGTAATGCCAATAAAGCACCCACAATTGCTAAAGGCAAAGAAACGCCAATTACCAACGGATCAACCCAGCCTTTAAACAGCCAAATCAGTACCGCGATAATGCACAAGGCAGACATTGCTAAAGTAGTGCCGAAACTGCTAATAACTGTGTTTAGGCTGGCAGAATCTCCTCCCAAATCTAAAGTAACATCTGGGGGAATCACCGATGAAGCGATCGCAACTAATTTATCGGTTGCATCACCCAAAGATAATTCTTTACCCAAATTCGCACTGATATAAGTTACCCGCTGATTATTTAAACGCTCAATTTGAAAGATTGTATCCTGGGGATTTGTTTCACCTGTTACCGTCACATCAGCAAATCCTGGTATTTTCACTATCTTGTCTTTGATCGCTTTTGCGGCTGTATTCAAAGCTTTCAAGTCATTACCTTGCAATGCGACTTGTAGCGGTTTTTGACCACCGCTATCGACAAATTGAATATCTTCCACGCTGGTAGTGACACCGACAAGATTTGGCAAAGAGGTACGGAACTGCTCTTGCAATTCTAAAGTGGTAATTGTGCGCTTATCTTTTAGTTTGATATAAAGTGTACCTTTATTCGGCTCACCTCCGCGAGAACCGACGGTAGTAAATACCGTTTCCACTGCTGGGGATTTTCTGACTACTTCTTCTAGTTTCTTAGCAACTTCGAGAGAATCATTTAAAGGATTAAAACTGGGAAGTGGGGAGTAGGGAGTAGGGAGTGGGGATTGTTCTCCACCTAACAAGCTTCCTAAGAGTGCGTTTCCTTGCTTTTCTAATTCTGATATATTCGGCAAAGGAGCAGTATAAACAATATTAAACTCGCCGCGATCTAGTTTGGGAATAAATCCTTTAGGAATCAACGGAATCAACGCAATCCCTGCAATCAAGCTGAGTGCAGCTAAACCCATAACAATCCGGCGATGATTTAAAGACCAGCCGAGTAAATCGTGGTACAATCGGTTAAAGCTTGCGCCGATGTTGCTGGTTTGACGAGGGGGACGCGAAGAAGTCGGTTTTAGCCAGTAAAGAGCGAGAACTGGGGATAAAGTCCGCGCTACTAACAAAGAAGTCAGCATGGCTGCGGAAACAGTGATTCCAAAAGGCTTGAAAAATTGACCGATGGTGCCACCCATCAAACCTATGGGGAGAAAAACTGCTACTGCTGTAAAGGTGGCAGCGGTGACAGTCAAACCAATTTCATTTGTCGCTAAAAGTGCTGCTCGACGAGGACTTTCGCCATCTTGGATGTGTCGCATGATGTTTTCTACATCCACGATCGCATCATCAACTATACTACCAATTACCAAAGCTAAAGCGAGCAGGGTAATCGTTTCTAAATTGAAGCCAAACAAAGCCATGACAATAAACGTTCCCAACATAGAGATGGGAATCGCTAATGCAGAAATGAAAGTAGCTTGCCAATTCCATAAAAAGGGAAATATGACAACTACCGAAAGAGCGATCGCTTCAATTAACGCATCTATTGTAGATTGGGTAGCATTGCGGATATACTCTGCTTGGGTGGCTGCTAAGGTCAGTTTGACATCTTTCAGGGTAGATTGCAGTTTTTGAACTTCTTTTTCTACCCGACTGACAACTTCTAAAGTGTTGGCATTACCGCGTTTGATGACTTGAAATGCTAAAGCATCCTTACCATTAAACCTAACTAATGTTGCTCCAAGTGTGGGTATAGATGCTTCGGAAGTAACATCGACAGGTGCGCCTAACAAAGAGACTTTTAGGACTCCTGGAATAAGAGCGATCGCACTCACAATCTGCTCTTTAGTCAGTTTAGCTAAATCCGTTAAATTGCGCGAATCACTTTCAACAGCATAACTAATCGCTGCCGACTCATTCAAATTTAAAGGAATAACTTTATAACTTGCTCCCTCAATCAGACTTACCTGCTTCAGTCTAGTTTCGACTTCACGAGTCGATTTTTCCAAATTCGTCCCAACAGCAAAAGACAAACTCACCACACTTTGACCAGGATACGACGAAGAGCGCACATCATCAAGTCCGGGAAGCTCACGTAAGCGCATTTCCACAGGTTGAGTTAACTTTGCTTCCGTATCCACAGCCGTAGTTAACGGTGCAGAGGCATTCACCACAACCACCGGAAAGGTAACATCAGGAAACAAAGCATATTTGAGAGAACTGAAAGCCAAAAGTCCAGCTACCGTCACCGCAATCCAAAACGAGAGCGTCACCCACGAAAATTGAATCGCTAACTTGGAAATATTAAAGCGCTCTCGTGCGGATTTCGAGTTATTGAGTCCCATCTGGCAAAATCATCATGCGGACGAATTATTAGTGATCGTACATTAATCATCTCAGGAATGCGAATTCTTTCTTCCCGTAGTAAGCACGAAGAGTGCTTTCTTACACCGTTTTTGGGAACACTACTATAACAGGACTTAAGTTTATTTGAGCGCTGAAGCTCTCGCTACGTTAATTTCAGTGCTTTCATTACACCGCTTTTGGGAACACTAGTATAACAGGACTTAAGTTTATTTGAGCGCTGAAGCGATCGCTACGTTAATTTCAGTGCTTTCTTACACCGCTTTTTTGGGAACACTAGTATAAAGCACCATTATTCATTTGAGCGAGTACAGCGCTCACTACGGTTCATGTACGAATATCGTAAACTAACAGCAGAAGAAAAAGCAGAATTAGTTAAACAACGCTTAAGTCGTGGTTATCCACCTCATTCACCACCACATACGGTGCGAGATCGACCATTTTATCTGTTAACAGCAGCTTGCTACGAACACAAGTGTCATCTTCACTCGGAATCTCGGCGCCAGCAACTACTAGATATGCTATTTGAGAAATTTATTCCCAACGATGTCGAAATCCTTGCTTGGGTTATTTTGCCTAATCATTATCATCTTTTAGTACACATTGTTAATTTTGATGTTTTGGGTAATTTATTTCGCTCAATTCATGGTGCGACTTCTCGTCAATGGAATCTTGAGGAAAATCTACGTCAGAGAAAAGTTTGGTATCGGTATAGCGATCGCGCTATTCGCTCCCAAAGGCACTATTATAATAGTCTCAACTATATTCATTACAACTGTGTTAAACATGGTTGGGCACAATCTCCTTACGATTGGGTTCATAGCAGTGTTCATTGGTATTTACAAGAGTATGGACGGCAATGGCTGCGTGATTGTTGGGTTGAATATTCGCTGCAAGATGATGATAATGGTTGGGATGAGTATGAGTAGTGATTGAGCGCTGAAGCGCTCACTACGAAAATGTATGTTTGAATCAACATTTCCGATAATTGTGGTTCCTCAGGGAGCAGAGTATAAAGCTGTGTGTCGCGGTTTAACCTCGAAACAAAATGTAATACCGATTCCTGTGGGTGGTCAGGCTGTAAGCAGATATTTGCGAAGTTGTCAAGATAAGTGGAAGCCCCAAACAAAAGTTCTGGTGATGGGTTTATGTGGCAGCTTGCGCGATCGCTTTCAAGTCGGGGATATTGTTTTGTACGATGAATGTGTATATGAAACGAAGGTGCAACAGTGCGATCGCTCTTTCACAGCAGAACTTTACGCACATCTTCAAGATCAGGTTTCTTTGGTGAAGGGGTTAAGTTGCGATCGCGTAGTTTGTTCGGCTAAAGAAAAGCTGCATTTAGGGGAAATATCCAAAGCTGATGTTGTTGATATGGAAGGCTTTGCAGCTTTAGAGTTTTTTCAGCAAGCAGGTGTACAAGTGGCAATGCTGCGAGTCGTCAGCGATGACTCTAAGCACGATATACCTGATTTAACATCAGCAATCAATTCTGATGGTTCCCTTCAACCTTTGCCTTTAGCTATCACCATGATTCGTCAACCTATTGCCGCAACTCGTTTAATTAGAGGTTCCCTGGCAGGTTTAAAAGTATTAGAAGAAGTTACAACATTTCTCTTTGCTGGAGAAAAAATATAGCAGACTACACCTTGTTATTAGTAATCAAAGAATTTATCCCACTAATACCAAGAAATGGTAATTTATTTCGGGAAAAGAAAGGTGTAAGTAGGTGGACATAATTAAATATAAAATAAAATATGAGTTCGTAGTGAGCGATTTATCGCTCTGGGAAAGCATTCTAAGGACTAAAGTCCTTACTACGATCTGAAGTTTAATTTAGTTCTCCTACTTATTTATTGATGACTAGGCGTTTTGAAAGACTAAGTGACCTGGAATGGAAGCTTTTTGATGATGTATTCCCTGAAGAGCCATCTAAACGTGGAAAAGGAATGCCTCATGCTGCGTATCGTCATGTATGAAATAGTCGAATACCGATTTTATATGAAGATGCATATATAGCGGTTCTCATTTGAGTGAAATACAGACCTAACCCCCTACCCCCTTCCCTTGGAGGGAAGGGGGAAAAGCCCCTCTCCTCATAGGAGAGGGGTTGGGGAGAGGTCAGAGTGTATTGGACATCTCCAGAAATTAATTATGCGTTGCCCGAAACCATTGTAGAGACGTAGCAGTGCTACGTCTCTACATTCATTTTCGGAGATGTCTATTGGATTCAATTGCAAAACCCCCTTAAGAGCACTCTTAAGGGGGAAAAGCCCCTCTCCTCATAGGAGAGGGGTTGGGGAGAGGTCAGAGTGTATTGGATTCAATTGCAAACCGCTATAATTTAGCCTGCGTGTGCCTGCTTTGTTTGTGTAGCCCCAGGCTTCCAGCCTGAGGTAATGTGCAGCCTCACATAGAATTGGTCCAAGGTGACAACAAGAACGTTGTTTTGCGCTGTGTTCAACCTAAGTATCGTCGTAGTCCTGTTGATGGGACAAAAAGTATATTTTGATTCCTTCATTGACCCCGCGACTATCCATATATATATGGATTCCAAGGATTTTATTAGTGGGATAGGTTCACAAAAATTTCATATAACGTGTTCTAAAAAACCTTTAGCATGAAAAATATAATGATTTAATTGATACTGTTCTAAAGCTATTTAATCTATAGAACTCTAAATCATTATGTCTAGAGTTAAATCTAGGTCAAATGCATCTTATTTTGATAATGCTTACTGGGTAAATGTTTCAAGCATTGTTCATTTTGATGAGTAAAATTTGAAACCCTTGGGGGCATGAATTACAGAATTTAGATCCCTTTGCCTTGGATTTAGCTCTAGACACATATGAAATCAACAAAAGGAAAATCAAAGTACATGGCTACAATCATCGGTACCGCTAATAGCGAAACCCTCAATGGGACTATTAACGACGACAGCATCTATGGGCTTGCTGGCAACGACACCCTCAATGGGCTTGCTGGCAACGACACCCTCTATGGGGGTGATGGCAACGACATCCTCAATGGGGGTTTGGGCAACGACATCCTCTATGGGGATAATGGCAACGACACCCTCGATGGGGGTGCTGGCAACGACACCCTCAATGGGGGTGATGGCAACGACATCCTCTTAGGGGGTGATGGCACCGACATCCTCTCTGGGGGTAATGGCAACGACCAACTCTATGCGGGTTTTGGCAACGACACCCTCTCTGGGGGTTTTGGCGACGACATCCTCTATGGGGGTGATGGTGGTGGCAACGATACCTTAACTGGTGGTCCTGGCAGCGATCGGTTCCAGTTCTCCCAGCGTGTGCAAGGTGCTGTAGATACCATCACTGATTTTACTCCTGGCATTGATAAGCTCGAGTTTTCTGCCTCTGGTTTTGGTGGTGGTCTAGCGCAAGGTACACTTCCAGCTTCTCGGTTCGTTCTGGGTAGTTCTGCAACAAATACCAGTCAACGGTTTATCTATAACAACGGTAATTTGTTCTTTGATGTTGATGGTAATGGTAGTGCTGGTGGACAACAGCTGATTGCTACTCTAAGTGGTAGTCCAAATCTGACATCCAACGACATCCGTATCATTGCTTAACGACTACTTGTCCTCAAAGCGGGTAAACTACCACACACTCGTCGGAATACCAACTGAGTGTGGGCGCCTCAGTTGCCCCAATATGGTTCGGTTAACGTATGTAGAGACTAGCAAGTGCAACGTCTCTACAAGGGTTCTGGGTTCACAAATATTCTTAACCGAACCGTATTGTCAGTTGCCCTAGAATCGAATAGCGCGGAAAGATTGCAGCTAAGGTATTGTGAACCGCTTTCTACAGTTTACAGTTGCCTCTAATTGTTTAATGACATTCGCTGCGTTTGCCCTGGGGCGTCCCCTTTCCAGCCACAATGACCGCAGTCATAGTTTTATCCCATTAGACATCTCCGGAGTCATACGTAGAGACGTAGCAATGCTACGTCTCTACAAGGGTTTCGGGCAACGCATAATTAATTTCTGGAGACGTCTATTGCGATAAGACTCCCCTCGGATGGGATGGGTATGCAAGCAGTTATGGCAGGTTTGGGAAGTGTTCATTGGTATTTACAAGAATATGGACTAATACCGTTCAGTTAAGCCCGAAATCCTCTGTAGAGACGCGAAATCCTCTGTAGAGACGCGAAATTTCTGTAGAGACGCGAAATTCTCTGTAGAGACGCGAAATTCTCTGTAGAGACGCGAAATTTCTGTAGAGACGCGAAATTTCTGTAGAGACGCGAAATTCTCTGTAGAGACGCGAAATTCTCTGTAGAGACGCGAAATTCTCTGTAGAGACGCGAAATTCTCTGTAGAGACGCGAAATTTCGCGTCTCTACATGCCGAAATCAATACCAAAAATCCTTCTTCTCCAAGCGTATTGGAATATGGACGACAATCGCCTAGCCATTGTCGTCCATATTTCCTGCAACCCCTATGATAATGGTTGGGATGACTATGAGTAGTGCCATTCGCGAGTACAGCGCTCACTACGAAAACCTATGTTTGATTAATCAACATTTGCTATCATTATTGTTCCTCAAGGAGCAGAGTATAAGGCTGTGTATCGCGGTTTAACCTCGAAACAAAATGTAATACAGACTTTCACAGCAGAACTTTACGCACATCTTCAAGAAAAGGTTTCTTTGGTGAAGGGGTTGAGTTGCGATCGCGTAATTTGTTCGGCTAAAGAAAATAGAATTTTTTCAGCAAGCAGGTGTAGAAGTGGCAATGCTGGGAGTTGTCAGCGATGACTCTAAGCACGATATACCTAATTTTACATCAGCAATCAATTCTGATGGTTCCCTTCAACCTTTGTCTTTAGCTATTACCATGATTCGTCAATTTATTGCCGCAACTCGTTTAATTAGAGGTTCCCTGGGAGGATTAAAAGTATTAGAAAAAGTTACAACATTTCTCTTTGTTGGAAAAAAATTCTAGCAGACTACACCTTGTTATTAGTAATCAAAGAATTTATCCCACTAATACCAAGAAATGGTAATCTATTTTTGTAAAAGAAAGGTGTATCTAGTATTGATGGCTGGGCGTTTTGAAGGACTAAGTGACCTGGAATGGAAGCTTTTTGATGATGTATTCCCTGAAGAGCCATCTAAGCGTGGAAAAGGAATGCCTCATACTGCGTATCGTTATGTATTAAATAGCCTAATGTACATCCTGGTTACAGGGTGTCGATGGTGTGATTTACCAAAGGGAGATATATGGGCATCTAAAAGCTCATCTCACCGATGGTTAAAGCGGTGGCGTTCAGATGGAACATTTGAACATTTAAAAGCACGTATATTGGCGATCGCCGATGAGAAAAACTTGATAAATTGGGATTTTGGGGCTGTAGACGGCTCTTTTTCCCCCTGGGAAAGGAGGAGGCGAGGATATTACTTAGGTAAAAAGGGTAAAAATGTTTTAATTCATACACGAATCGATGGGAACGGAATGCCGTTGGCTAATTAGACAACCTATTTGAAAATGAACTATGCGTTACCCAAACCCCAAGAGACGCTTGGGTATCGCGTCTCTACATTCTTTCTTTTGAGAGGTCTATTGTACAACTCCAGCCAATGGAAATGTATCAGCATAAGTGTCTGGTAAAATCTTCCTTTAGATGTGTCCACAATTAAGATAGGGGCTTTATAGCATGTGGGGAAAAGTTTTTTCAACCTGACTTTACCCCTGACCATCAACCCCTTTTACCCGACATTGGTAAGTATCGTCGTAATCGTGTCGATGGGAACGTCAAAAAGTATATTTTGATTTTTTCATTGACCTCGCGACTATCCATATATATATGGATTCCAAGGATTTTATTAGTGGGATAGGTTCACGAAAACTTCATATAATGTGTTCTAGAAAACCTTTAGCATGGAGAATCTAATGATTTAATTTATACTGTTCTAAAGCTATTTAATCTATAGAACTCTAAATCATTATGTCTAGAGTTAAATCTAGGTCAAATGCATCTTATTTTGATAATGCTTACTGGGTAAATGTTTCAAGCATTGTTCATTTTGATGAGTAAAATTTGAAACCCTTGGGGGCATGGATTACAGAATTTAGATCCCTTTGCCTTGGATTTAGCTCTAGACACATATGAAATCAACCGAAGGAAAATCAAAGTATATGGCTAACTACATAGGTGGTTCTGGCAACGATATCTTAGCAGGTGGTGCTGGCGACGATTACTTAGCAGGTAGTGGTGGCGACGATTTCTTAGCAGGTAATGCTGGCAACGATATCTTACTAGGTGGTGCTGGCAACGATACCTTAAGAGGTGGTGCTGGCAACGATACCTTAACAGGTGGTGCTGGCAACGATCAGTTCCAGTTCTTAAGTCGTGGGAACGAAGGTATAGATACCATCACTGATTTTACTCTTGGCGATAAGCTCGTGTTTTTGGCTGGTGGTTTTGGTGGTGGTCTAACGGCAGGTACACTTTCAGCTTCTCGGTTCGTTCTGGGTAGTTCTGCAACAAATGCCAGTCAACGGTTTATCTATAACAACGGTAATTTGTTCTTTGATGTTGATGGTAATGGTAGTGCTGGACAACAGCTGATTGCTAATCTAAGTGGTAGTCCAACCCTGACATCCCAATCGTTCCAAATCCTTTAAGTCCTAACTTTAGCCCTTTCAAGGTGAACATTTGTACTATGAAATAAATAATGTTTTTCACCCAATTTCGGTATTTTGGCGATTGCGATCGCTTAATTTACAGTCCAAAAATTTGGAGTTCAATCCATAATCTCTTTCTTCAATTGCAGCCGATGCTTGAAATGCGGTAAAAAATTGGATAGTACATATGCTCACGTTGAAAAGGCTAGCCCTAACTGATAACACAATACCGTTGGTGTTAAGCCTCAAATCCTCTTAGAGACGTAGCAATGCTACGTCTCTACATGGATACAATTTTTACCACCAATTCCTTATTCGACTGCAAGATGTGAGCAAATTCCCTGGTTTGAACAGAGGTAAGAAGTCAATTTGGCACAACTTCTTCTGTCGTCAGAGCGATCGCTACTAGCTTTCCATCTTGAGTTAACTTCAATCGTCGTCCTCGCCATTCAATTGTGCTACCAAAAAAGCCATTACACCAAATCCCAAAGGTGATAAAATCGCGTAAAGGCACCAACCACAAAAATTTGCTTGCGACTGGATCTTTGAGACCCTTGACTCCAACGAACCATGCCATAATTAATCTGACGCTTAAAGTTAAAAGCGCGATCGCCCAACCTAAATTTGACCCACCTGTAGCAATCAAGAATAATAAACTCATGACTGTACCCTGGGTAAAAATTAACCCCAAATAACCCCAAGGTCGAGAAACTCGCGTGCAGCAATTCCAGCGTGTCTGACGATGAATTAAATCAAGCAAATTTTCTGTAGCGATCGCATGATCAATAATATAATCAGAAAGGACTACTTTATAACCAACTTGTGTAGGTAAATAGCCAAGTTGAAAATCATCCGCTAGATAATCGGCTATGGCGACAAATCCCCCAATCGCTTCTAAGACACTTTTACGAATAGCGATCGTTGGACCGAGGGCAAAGTTCATTCCTTCGAGCGACCTAGCGACTAAAACACTAGCATGGTACTCAGTCGATATCCCCACAGCTTCCAGAATAGCCACCCAACCGCGAACAAAGGGACGATATAAACACGTTACAACACCCACCCCAGAATCGCCCATCGGCTGGATGACTCTTTGCAAATAATCTCGTCCAACGCGAACATCGCTATCTGCAAGCAACAACAGCGAATACTTAGCTTCAACCTCAGCGTTAGCTAAATTACTAACTTTTAAATTAGTGCCAATTGTGCGATCGCTTATAACGAGACTAATATCAACTTCTGGGAAATCTTCAATAATTTTCTTGACAACTTGCACACTTTGGTCATTCCCATCCCGCACACCAAAGACGATTTGGTACTCCGGGTAATCTTGTTGACAGAACGAGGCAAAGTTTTCGTAAGTCTCGATATCAAGACCGCAAATCGGCTTGAGAATAGTAATAGGTGGATGGAAATCGGGATCAACGATAGTTCGATGGGAAAAAAACTGAATTGCCGCATAAATCCCATAGCAGTAATAGGAAATTCCCGCAAGGCACAGAATGAGCAATAGCAAGTTGATTCCCAAGGCGATCGCAACCAAATAATCTGATACCATTTTGTATTTGGGATTTTAGACTTCTGCACATTAGCGCACATTCCGTCTAAATAATTACAGTCAGATTTATCCGACATCTTGCACCAATCCCAACAACCGCCTTAGAATGAATTCTAAGGCTAATAGCGCACATTCCACGCTTTGTGGACTCAAACCCCTATTCAGTCGTCTAAAGACGACTTTAGCTATTAGCCAGGGACTTCAGTCCTTGGCACTAAGGCTAATAGCGCACATTCCACGCTTTGTGGACTCAAACCCCTATTCAGTCGTCTAAAGACGACTTTAGCTATTAGCCAGGGACTTCAGTCCTTGGCACAATTGATTGCGTTTTCGCTGTTCCTTGACTGCGACGATCTCTTAAATAAGAGAAAAACTCACGTCCCTCACGCAGACGACGTATTAACATTTGAGGATCAGTCAGCATTTCACCGACAATCGGGATGATGGCTTGAGGACGAAAATAAAAGCGACGATACATCCGTTCAACAGCATCTTCAATTTCCGCACCGGCAAGGTTTGGATATTGCAGTGTTGACATTTGAATCCCTGAATTAGCAACTAAGGAAGTGTCGCTAAACCAATTATTTTCCTGCGCTTGCTGATAAAGTTCTGTGCCAGGATAAGGAGCAGCTATGGAAACTTGAATTGTATGGGGACTAATATCGCAAGCAAAGCGAATCGTTTCTTCAATTGTTTGCTGATTTTCGTTGGGCAAACCAATGATAAATGTACCGTGTACGGTGATGCCGAGTTTACGGCAATTTTCCATAAACTTCCGGGCTACTTCCAGCTTAATGCCTTTCTTAATGCCGTCTAATATTTGCTGATTGCCGGATTCAAATCCGACTAATAGTAGACGCAAGCCGTTGTCACGCAGTTGTTTGAGAGTATCATAATCTAAGTTGGCGCGGGCGTTGCAACTCCAAGTGAGCTTGAGTCGCTTCATGTGTTCGCTGATAGCGATCGCTCGTTGTTTGTCAATTGTGAATGTATCGTCATCAAACATGTATTCCCGCACGCGATCGCCAAATATAGCTTTGGCTTCATCCATCTCCCGTCCAACTGCTTCCGGGCTTTTAGTGCGATACAAATGACCACCAATCGTCTGAGGCCAAAGGCAAAATGTGCATTTCGCCGGACAGCCGCGCCCAGTGTAAAATGAGATGTAGGGATGGAGCAGATAACCGATAAAATATTTTGTAATATCCAAATCCCGTGCGTAAATCGGCAATACACTGGGCATAGAATCCCAATCGTGAATCAATGAGCGGTCTTCGTTGTGTAGTATATTACCGTTATTGTCGCGGTAGCTGAGACCCTTTATTTGCTCCCAAGAATTACCTTCTGCCAGTTCTTTACAGGTGTAGTCAAATTCGTGCCGACACACAAAGTCGATAATTGGATTTTCCCGTAGTGTTGGTTCTGGTAACACTGCTACGTGTGCTCCAATCAAGCCAATTTGTGCATCTGGGTTTTGCGCTTTAATTGCCTCAGCACACTTCACATCATTAGCCAGGGAAGGGGTGCTGGTGTGCATGATAATTAACTCGTAATCTAGGGCAATTTTCAGCACATCTTCGACAGTTTGACTGTGTGGGGGAGCATCTACAAGCTTGCTACCCGGTACGAGGGCAGCAGGTTGCGCTAGCCATGTAGGATACCAAAAGGAGGTAATTTCTCGCTTGGCTTGGTATCGGGAACCTGCACCACCGTCAAACCCATCGAATGAGGGAGGACTGAGGAATAGAGTTTTTTTCACTAATATCTCTCCTTTTTTCAAACTATTTTTTAAACGCACTCGTGAGCGGAGGTAAACGCAGCGAAAAGTGTGGTCATGTTCGTTACCCCCATGAACAACTTTTCAAGACAAAGTGACGCTGAGTCTTTGTGAGGAATATTATCAAGAAACTATACCAGATTTGCTGGTTGAGGTTTACGTAATTTCTGAGAATAAAATGAGGCAGATTCTTCACCTCTGGTACACTCTTGGGCAAATTTAATGAGATGATGTCCGACTAATCCAACGTGAATCAGGTCTTCTATGTTACCTGATTTCAATGCTGGTTTTGCCATCTTCCAAAATGTTGAACGATAGTTACCAAAGACACCTACTCGCAACAAAATATTGGTGAAATAAGTTAAACCTTTGCGGATATTTGCCCAAGAAGTGCGAGCGGGGCTGTTAGGAACTTTGATACGATTGGGGTAGGTATGCACCATATTATAGGCAAACCGTTCATATAAAAATTCCGGTTCATATGCTGTGGAAATGCAACGTTGCCACATTTCCATCACTTGTTCGTAAGGCATTAAATACTCGATATTCGATTCCCTATTTTCATCAAAAACGAGTCTTTCTTCTTGTTCTAACCTGCGCCATAAAGGTGTTTTTGGTAATGCATGAAGCAGATTAATTGTCAATACAGGAATTTGGGAAATCCGAATAAATTCGATAATTTTGTCTGCGGTTTCTGGTGTATCTGTATCAAAGCCGATGATGATGCCGGATACAACTTCCATCCCATAACTATTTAAAACTTTCACGGCTGACAAAATCGGCATACTCAAATTATGCGTTTTAGAAATAGCTTGCAGAGCGTCAGTTTCTGGCGTTTCAATTCCACAGAAAACTGTGCAAAAATAAGCTTCGCGCATCATTTCTAAAAGCTTGGGACTTTGAGCCAAATTCAGTGTGGCTTCACAAGCAAATTGCAGCGGATAGCCATTGCGCTTTTGCCAGTCTATCAGATGTGGTAATAACTTCATCGCGGCGCGGCGATCGCCTACAAAGTTATCATCGACAAAATACACCGATCCCGGATTCCCAGATTCCAACATCGTATCCAATTCGGCGATCACTTGTTCTGGAGTTTTCATCCGGGGATTGCTTCCATACAGTTCTGGAATATCACAAAACTCGCAGCGATAAGGACAACCACTAGAAAATTGAACATTTGCTAAAAAATAATCATTGAGATTCAGCAAATGATAAGCTGGGGTAGGAAACTCGCTCAGAGGCAAACGTTCCTTAGTTTCAAAACGAATTTGCTCATTTGGGCGATCGCTCTTTTGGTCGAGATATGAAATCATGCGATCGCTTGCATCCCCCAATTCACCCAGATGCAAAATGTCAAAATCCGGATAATATTCTGGACAACCAGAAACCGAAGGTCCCCCCACAACTGTGATTTTGCCTTCTTGATGGGCAAGTTCATTAATTTTATTAATATGTGGTCGCTGGATGTGCATTCCACTGACAATCACCACATCTGCCCACCGATAATCACTCTTGTTAGCTTCATTGATATTCTCATCAATAAAGCGCACATTCCACTTTTCGGGTAAATAAGAAGCCACAATCAAAATACCTTGGGGTGGCATAAAAGCCTTAACATTACCCATCAGCGGGTAAGCATGATGAAAAGTACCAAAAGAGCGGCTGTACTTAGGAAATATACAGAGGATATTTCGATGATGCAAAGGAACGTAAGAAGTTCTTTTATTAGCAGCGGATGACAATTCCCCTAGAGAAATTGGCTTTTCTTCATATTTAAGATTAACAGTCATACCAATTTTAGATTTGAGATTTGGGATTGGAGACGTTGATGCTTAGGCAATCTTAATACAACGGCAGCATAAATTCATCACGAAAATCTGAAAGAAAACTCTGCGAAACGAGTGCGCTAACCTTAGCGCTCCTCTGCGTTGAAAAAAGCTACTAATCATTACATTATAGTACTTAGCAACTTCCCACTTGCTGTATTCAATTTGCACTCTATTACCCCTTTCCGACAATATAGAACCAATCAAGGTAACATTTATTAACGTTGGGTAAATAAAGACAAATTAATATAACTTTAGATAGATGCATTTTTATATAACAAACTAAAATAACTTATTGCTGCCTTGGTGGTTCGTTAGCGAAATAAATTGGCAAATAATCGAGATGAATTTGATTTCCTTCCTTCTGCGTTCTTCTTGGGGAATGGTAGCGATCGCCATCAGCACCGGTTTACTGAGCGGAGGTAGCAGTGCTAGCCTGATTGCCTTAATTAGCCGTGCTACTAGTAATGATGCCACATCACGCCTCAGTGCGATCGCCTGGGGTTTCGTTGGACTGGCAACGGTTGCTTTAACTACCAGTATCATTTCCCAAATAATGCTGATTCGCTTATCTGAAAATGCCGTTTTACAATTACGGATGAGTTTGAGTCGTCAACTTCTGGCATCTGAGTTGAATCATCTAGAAAAGTTAGGAAATCCCCGATTATTAGCAACCCTCACCGAGGATGTTCAAGCAGTTGCCAATGCTGTTCAGAAGCTTCCTTTTTTCTGCGTTGATATTGCCATAGTTTTAGGTTGCTTGCTATACATAACTTGGCTTTCGTGGCAAGTATTGCTGATGGTAGTGGTATTTTCAATTTTAGCGATCGCTAGTTGTCAGTGGTTGTTACAAAGAGGGAGACATTTTCTTAGTCTAGCGCGTGACGATCAAGATTTGCTTTTTTTACATTTGGGAACCATCACCCAAGGAATCAAAGAACTCAAATTGCACTATAATCGGCGTCAAGTCTTTCTTACCCAACAACTCGAATCAACAGCTACCACATTTCGTAACCATAATATTCGCGGTTTGACTTTTTTTGCCACAACTTCGAGTTGGGGGAGACTGCTGTTTTTTTTCTCAATAGGTTTTATCCTGTTTGCGCTTCCCAATCTTTTTCCCATCAGTCCGCAAACACTATCTGGCTACATCTTGACTTTCACATATTTGATGTTGCCAATGGAAAATATCATCAACAACCTGCCTTTATTAAGCAAAGCCAGCATTGCTTTACAAAAGATAGAATCTCTTGGTTTATTGTTGAATAATCAAGCGGAAATGTCAACAGTTCCACCTGCAATTAAATCTGATTGGCACAACTTACAAATTGTGGATGTTACCCACACTTTCCGCACAGACACCGAAGACAGCAACTTTATTCTCGGTCCAATTAATCTGACATTTTATCCGCAAGAATTAGTGTTTATTGTTGGTGGTAATGGTAGCGGTAAATCGACTTTAGCCAAACTCATCACCGGACTTTACATCCCAGAATCCGGCGAAGTTGTTTTAGATAAAGAGTTAATTAACGAACAGAATCGAGAGTGGTATCGGCAACATTTTTCTGTCGTGTTCTCTGACTTTTATTTATTCGACACCCTTTTAGGGTTAGAAAATATTCACCTCGATATTCAAGCGCAAGAATATTTGAAGTTATTGCAACTCGATCACAAAGTTAAAATTGAAAATGGCAAACTTTCTACCACAAATCTTTCTCAAGGACAGCGTAAAAGACTAGCTTTGCTCACAGCATACTTGGAAGATCGACCCATTTATCTGTTTGATGAATGGGCAGCCGACCAAGACCCAGTTTTCAAAGATATATTTTACACCCAACTGTTACAAAATTTGCGGGATAGAGGCAAAACAGTATTAGTAATTAGCCACGACGATCGCTATTTTCATCTAGGAGACCGAATCATCAAACTCGACTACGGTAAGGTAGAGTACGATAAGCCGTGTTGAGAATTCCCAGGCTAATTTAGGGGTTGTTCCGAGATACAGCAGATTTCACGTAAATGAAGTACATATATAAAACCCAAATCCTTGTAGAGACTACCAAGTGCTACGTCTTTCTACATGTATTTGATTAGAGTTATAGGCTGTTGTAAATATAATTATCTGGTTAATTCGAGCAGATGCAGAATCAGAAAATTTCATCCCTATATTATGCATCTCCATAAAAGACGTAGAGACGTAGCACATGCAACGTCTCTACAAAGGTTTTGGGCAACGCATAATAAACATAGCGGTCGATGTCTATTATGCATCGCTCTTGATTTCTATTTAGCTGTTCTATTTTTCAATTGCATATCAGATTAACAATACATTAACGATTAGATAAGTAATGGTAAAAATTAGGTATTTTCCTAGTGAGTAAGTTAGAGAATATGTTTAGAGATGATATATTTAAAAGTCGAATAAAGTATTCAAGGAACATAAACTATCCTTAATCTTGCTCCTGTATATTTGTTTTTTAAATGCAGATTAATTACCATATCTGGCAGTATATCTGCTAGTAAAAATTGACATTATTGATAGCAAAAATGGTTTTTAGGCTAATGATTCTATCTATTCCGATTAAGAGGCAATTCCATGTCTAAATTTACACGAAGGCAGCTACTGGCTTTTTTTGGAGCGAGTGCTGGTGCAGCTGTGCTAGCTCCTGCTTTTGGGAAAGAACCGTTTGGCAGCAATTTTGGCATTGCGAATGCGGTTAAACCGTTGAGATTTACGCCGGTGCGTTTACCTCATCCTTTACCGATTTACACACAGCAAAAGAGCTACTTACCAACAGGAATTGAGCAAGGAGAGGTATTAGAAGCGTCTGCCGATGCACGGTTAAGTAGCTACACCGTACTTGATGATGTTGTAGTACCACCGGAATATGAACGGTACTTAATTGTGAGTTGGGGCGATCGCGTCTTTCCCAACCAAGAAGATTACTTTGGCTACAACAGCGACTACACCAGCTTTATTCCCATTAATGGTAGAAGCCTCAATGACGGCTATCTTTGGAACAATCACGAATACGTCTCCTACCCATTTTTATTTGTTGCACCCGAAACCCCCAGTGATTTAGCCGGATTCCCCACAGCTTACTCCCTAGTTATTGGACAAAATTTACCAGAAGACAGAACTAATATCGAAGTCTTGGGTGAATTTATGTATAACATAGGCGGTTCTATCGTGCGGATTTATCGCCGAAACCCCAGTGGACGCTTTGCTGTTGTGCGTGACCCCAAGAACCGACGCATCCACGGACTTTCCGGTTTAGGGATCAACAGCGATCGCTCTGATGCTTATAAAAACGTCACCTCCTGGGGTTCCAAGAGCTACCAGAAAGGAGACGATAATTATCTAATTGGCACTGGACCTGCTGCAAGTGAAGTTTTTCCTCTCAGTTCTGACGGATTGGGTAACAAAATTATCGGCACCGGATACAACTGTTCTGGTGGCACAACTCCTTGGGGAACCGTCTTATCTGCTGAGGAGAACTTCCAAGGCAGTACAGCCTTTTTCGTTGGGGTGACGGAACCTGTCAACGACAACGGCACTCAGACACGTTACACCTCAGGCACCACAGGAGCTGCATTTGGCTTGGTTGGCGAAAAATACGGCTGGATAGTGGAAATCGATCCAGATAACCTGAATTTCCGCCCTCGCAAACACACTGCTTTGGGTCGCTACCGCCATGAAAATATTGCCTTGCGTGTGGAACCTAGAAAACGATTAGTTAGCTACATGGGTGATGACCGACGCGGTGGTCATACTTGGAAGTTTGTCAGTTCTGGTAGAGTCACCAATCCTACAGATAAAAGGAACAGCCGCTTATTTGAAGATGGTACTCTGTATGTCGCTCGTTACAGTGCTGACGGTACGGGTGAATGGATTCCCTTAGAATTAGATACTCCCACCAATCCGATTTTGCCGTCGGTGCTTGCTTCGGTAGAAATTGCCGCATTAGGTAGAGCTACCAGAAATGGTAATACCCCAATTCGGCTTTTCAGACCTTCAGAAAATAGTGTATCTGTCAGCGTTCTGACGACTACTGAAGCCTCTATTCTGCCTGCCTATGAAGGTAAGAAACTGTCAGATTTCTACACTAGTCAAGGTGCGATGCTAGTTGATGCTTTCTTGGCAGCCAATCTCATCGGTGCAACTCCTACAGCTCGTCCTGAAGATATTGAAATCAATCCCAGAAATCCCAGAGAAGTATTTATCGCTTACACAGATGGTGCACCGGGAAGTGATGGATATCCTGATTCGAGAATCTTTGTAGTTTCCAAGTATAGTTCTGATGTCAATGCCGGACAGCCTTCAGGGGAACTTTTTAAGATTACCGAAGATAGCGCTGATAGTACAGGTACAACCTTCCGTTGGGAGCGATTTGCTAAAGGTGGAGAAGCGGGGGCAGAACCTGGAAGTGGCTTTGCCAATGTAGATAATCTTGCCTTCGATGGTCAGGGTAACATTTGGGGCGTCACTGATATGTCCACTGGCTCCCACAATGGCTTTAATATAGGTGCTGCCGGCACTCCATTACAAATAGACCATAGGGTAGTAGGTGCTAACTCCCCCAGTCAGATTGACCCTAATATCAATGTTGAGACTTCTAGCCTAGTTGGGGTTTTTGGCAATAACTGGCTGTTCTACATTCCTACTATTGGTCCCGATGCTGGGGAAATTGTACCTTTTGCTTATGGACCACCACGCTGTGAGATGACCGGACCTACTTTCGTTGGGAATACACTAATTATTTCTGTGCAGCATCCCGGTGAAACTGCTCCCTTCACCCCTCAGCAAATTCTCAGCCGAGATATTGAGATGTTGAACTTGGATGGCACTCTGTTCACCCAAAGACGCAGTGTACCCCGTGGCAGTAACTGGCCCAGTAATCTTGAGGGCAATCCTCAGGGATCACCGCGTCCAGGAGTGATTGGGATTCGACGCAAAGAGTCGAGCGGTAGTCGTTTTGTTTAGTTAGTCGTTTGTTTTAGGTTGAATTTCGATAGGGGAAAAGCGATCGCGTGCTTCCCCTATCTTTTTTGTCTCTATATATCAATACAGTTGGTGTTAAGCCCAAATACGAGTGTAGAGACGCGACCGATCACGTCTCTACAGGTCTAAAATCATTACCATAAATCCTTAACACGCCCGCGTATTGGTCTATATATCTTTTTTATATCTAATATACGTATGAATTATGACTCTTTTCCTTGAAAAGTTTGATGTAGCCGAATAATTTTATACTGCTTGTCAGGGGATCGCGATATTGACCGCAAGTATTAATAAAAACTTATCTCCCAAATCATTCTGTATATATACAGGTTGTAAAAAAGTATTAAGAAATGCTTATTAAAAAATATTGCAGCTACTTGATTTAGTTGTTAAGGTGTGTGAGTGAAACAATTTTGGTGAATGCTCGTATTTAGGAGAAGCGTAACCTATGAGCTATATCCATCCTTAGGAATGAAAGCGAGTAAATTCTGGCTTGAATGGTAATTATGAGGTATTACAACAAATTAGCGCCTAATTTATCTCGTTTTTAAGAACTTAGTTACTTTCATATTTCAATAAAGAATTGATTCTTGTCTTACCCGTCGAGAAACTTCGGAGTTTTGATTTTTGTTTCTTGACAAGAAACACCGTAAGACCAAAAATTTGGAGATGAAAAACCGATGAATATACAAAATAAGGTAGCCTTAGTTACAGGGGCTTCCCGTGGTATTGGGCGAGCGATCGCATTACAATTAGCACAACAAGGCATGAAGCGGCTAATACTCATGGCACGCGATCGCGCCAAATTAGCTGAAGTAGCCGCAGAAATTGAGACAATGGGTGTCAGCGCGGTAATCGTACCGATAGACTTAACCAAACCGACTGCTGTAAATATTGCTGTTGCTCAAGTATGGCGCAATCATGGTCCGATTCATTTACTAGTTAATTGTGCCGGCATAGCTTACCAAAACTCATTTCTGCAAGCTAAACTACCGCAGGTTCAAGAAGAAATTTCTCTGAATTTATTGGGAACCTACACCCTAACTCATTTGGTAGCGCGACGCATGGCAAGCCACAGACAAGGTACAATCATTAATGTCTCCAGCTTGATGGGGAAAATTGCTGCACCGACGATGGCGACTTATTCAGCCACCAAATTTGCCATTTTAGGATTTACCCAGGCACTGCGCCAAGAACTAGCGCAATACAATATTGACGTAAAAGCCTTATTGCCTTCTCTGACAGACACAGACATGGTGCGTGACATGCGATTATTTCGGTGGGTGATCCCCATGACTCCTGAGGAAGTAGCGCAAGTACTCGTTGCCGGATTGTCAAAAAATTCACCAGAAATTATAGTTGGTTGGCAAAGTCATTTGGCTGTTTGGTGTCAACGTCTTGCACCTTGGCTGCTAGAGTTTATTTTAAAAATGGCAGCTCCACCGCAGCAAGTACCCAGAAGACATCAGCTTTATCAAAAACGGTTAGGACTAATGCAGAGATTGAGTTTGTGGACAAGCGATCGCTTTTTATCAAGAAACACAATTTCTTTTGCGTCTGCACGTAAAGGCTGATATATCGGTATAAACGTGACCATGGAACGTCTGATACATCGGTAGAGACGTGACCATGGAACGTCTGATATATCGGTAGAGACGTGACCATGGAACGTCTGATACATCGGTATAAACGTGACCATGGAACGTCTGATACATCGGTAGAGACGTGACCATGGAACGTCTGATACATCGGTAGAGACGTGACCATGGAACGTCTGATACATCGGTAGAGACGTGACCATGGAACGTCTTTACGATCATTTGCGATAGAGACGTTCCATCGGAACGTCTCTACTAGTGGTTCGGTTTTTGGATAGGAAAATTTTCCGGATGATGTTCGTCAGATTCCCATTTTGCAGGGTTATTAATAATATATTCCCTAATGCGGTTGAGAGATTCTTCATCACGAATAATACAGTCATGAAATCTAGTTTGCCATTTAAATTCTGTAAATCCAGCAATCCAAATTTGCTTGGTACAAACCGATTTAAATTGACCAATTATTGAACCTAAAGAATTAGATTGTAATCGTCGCACATTATTCGTAGAGACGTGACCGTGGAACGTCTCTACCTGGGGGAACGTCTCTACCTGCGGGAACGTCTCTACGACGGGTTTGTTAATAATCAAAATACCGTGCATGTGGTTTGGCATTATTACCCATGCATCTAATTGGACATTAGAGCGAATTTGTGATGTTTTCTGCCATTCTTCAGCAATAATTTCTCCTATTTGGGATAACTGCATCTCACCATCAATTATTTTGCCAAAGAAAGATTGTCGATTCTGGGTGCAAATAGTAATAAAATAATAGCCATCAGATGTATAATCCCATTTTGAACATCGCACTGTTTCAATACGGTATTTATTTTTATATAGGGTCATAAATCACAAAATCCAATTGTCGCAATTGTTACATTGGTAGAGACGTTCCGGCGGAACGTCTCCTTCGATGATTTGTGTTGAAGACGTTCTGGCAGAACGTCTCCTTCGATGATTTGTGTTGAAGACGTTCTACCAGAACGTCTCCTTCGATGATTTGTGTTGAAGACGTTCTACCAGAACGTCTCCTTCGATGATTTGTGTTGAAGACGTTCTACCAGAACGTCTCCTTCGATGATTTGTGTTGAAGACGTTCTACCAGAACGTCTCTACGATGATTTGTGTTGAAGACGTTCTACCAGAACGTCTCTACGATGATTTGTGTTGAAGACGTTCTACCAGAACGTCTCTACGACTAACGTAATTTTGTCAGGCAGTGATGTCTTCGGTATTATTGCTAGGATTATTCAATTAAAAATAAAGACGTGACCGTGGAACGTCTCTACAAGTGATTCATTAAGATATAAGCTGTTGAGTTAAAAAAACAGCCCAAGATACAAGATATTTAGATATATCTCGTATCGGAGCTAACCATAAATGCCTTCCCCAACAATCAGCTTCACGACTTTGCCGGAAATCATTGATGGTTTGCCTAATATTTCTGGTTGGGAAACAGAGGTGCTTGATGTGGTAAACCGCGATGCACCTGTATTTTTGCCAACAACAAACCTACGGTTAGAAGATATAACCGCAACTTTTGCGATCGCACTCCACATGCATCAACCAACTATCCCCGCTGGACAAGATGGTGCATTCATCAGCAATCTGCAACATATGTTTGAACATCCCAACGTTGGGGATAATCATAATGCGACGCCTTTTGCGTATTGTTACAGTCGCATGGGGGATTTTATACCCGAACTTGTAAGCCAAGGTTGCAATCCTCGCATCATGCTAGATTATTCTGGCAATTTGTTGTGGGGACTGCGACAAATGGGACGCGAGGATATTTTAAATAACCTGAAGCGGATAACATGCGATCGCACCTATCAACCTTATGTAGAATGGCTCGGTACAATGTGGAGCCATGCTGTAGTTCCTTCTACACCTATTCCAGATATTAAATTGCATATTTTAGCATGGCAACATCACTTTGCCGCGATTTTTGGTTGGGAAGCATTAGCACGAGTTAAAGGATTTTCTCCTCCAGAAATGCACTTACCAAATCACCCCGATACTCTCTTTGAATTTGTTAGAGCGCTGAAAGAATCCGGCTATCGTTGGCTATTAGTTCAAGAACATTCTGTAGAAACTCTTGACGGTCAATCTCTGGCTCACAAACATTTACCACATCGTCTAATTGCTCGCAACTCCCAAGGGGAAACAATTAGTATCACAGCTTTAATTAAAACCCAAGGTTCAGATACTAAATTAGTTGCTCAAATGCAACCTTATTACGAAGCTAAAACATTATCTAAACAACAATTAGGTGGTGTAAATATCCCCCCAATAGTAAGTCAAATCGGCGATGGTGAAAATGGTGGGGTGATGATGAATGAATTTCCTAGCGCTTTTAAACAAGCTTGGCATCAAATCGGAAAAACAGGCACTGTTGGTGTCACAGGTACAGAATATTTAGAATTAATAGAAGCAGCGGGTTGCAAAAGTGAAGATTATCCAACTTGTCAACCAGTAGGACAACATCAAATTTGGCAGCGAGTTTCATCCGAGAATATTCAACCGGGAGAAGTAGAAAAAGCAATTGAAGAAATCAAGCAAATTAATTCAAATTTTCACATGGATGGAGCTTCTTGGACTAATCATATCAGTTGGGTAAATGGATATGAAAATGTTCTCAGTCCGATGAATCAACTTAGCAGTTTATTTCATCAAAAAGTTGATTCCAGCCTGACCAGAGATTCTCATTACCGCAGTGCCTTGCTACATAACTTATTGTTGCAAACAAGTTGCTTTCGTTATTGGGGACAAGGTGCTTGGACTGATTATGCTCGTGAAATTTACCAACGTGGCGAAAAGTTAATCGTAGTAAGCGCTGAAGCGCTTTATTAGTTATCACTAACTACGAAATTCATCAAAAGTAAAAGGATTTCAAATTTTTTACTGACTTCAGTTGGGAATTTAATCTTAATTAAGAGAGCGCTGAAGCGCTCACTACGAAAAATCAAACTAAAGGTAAAAGGATTTCAAATTCTGTACCGATGCCAAGTTGGGAGGTAAAATTTAATTTACCTCCATGTCTTGCGGTGATAATTTGATAACTTACTGCTAAACTAGTTTCTTTATCAGCGCGTTTTTCAACAGAAAAAGACTCAATAATTTGCTGTTGCAACTCCTCAGGTATTCCGGGACCATTATCAGTGATGCGAATGGAAACCCAGCGAGAATCTGGTGCGTCAGATTTCGTCGCTGCCTGTGAAATAACTTCTGTAGTAATTTTAATTTTTGGTTTGTCATGTGTATTGGAATTAAACTTTTGTCGGACAGCTTCATCAAGCAACGCATCAACAGCTTGACTCAAAATATTCATCACTACCTGACTAAACTGCCCTACAAAGCAATATACTGGGGGCAGATTACCATAAGATTGGAGAATTTCAATTTCTCCTTTAATCCGGCTGTTAATTAACAATAAAATACTGTTGATGCAAGCGTGTAAATCTGCTGGTTTAGGATAAAGTTCGTCGATGTAACAAAAATTTTGCAAACTGGAAACAAGTTTTTTTAATCTTTCTGCACCGGTGCGGATACTCTTCAGCGCTTTTGATAAGTCTTGTTCTAAAAAATCAAATTCAATATCTTCTTTAAGAGCGATTATTTCTGTAGCTAATGGGAACTCTTTCTCGTAAGCTTGGATCAATTTGAGCAAGTCTTGGCTGTAATTTGAGACATAAGTTAAGTTACCCCAAATAAAACCTACGGGATCTAAAATTTCATGTGCTACTCCATCTACCAAACGTCCCAAACTCGCCATTTTATCATTTTGAATCATTTGAGCTTGGCTGCGTTCATAGCGCACCTGAGTTTCTATTCCGCGAATTTGCCAAGAGGCAATGCCCAACTCTTGTATATCTAATAATCTGTGGGTATCAGGTGCTGTTTTGACGATGACTGGTTCAGCCAAAAGTTCAGGCGATCGCTTTAATGCGATTTGCATGGCGCTCAAAATCGTTGTACTATCAGGAAGTAGCAAAATGCCTGTACGAGCATAGCTGTAGAGAACACTTAGCGGCTCAGTCAAAAATAACTCTTGTCCGTGGGGACGAATCAAAAATTCCAGCAATCGTCGTCGGGAAATCATACCAATAAATTTTCCCCGATCTAGCAAGATTACTCCAGGTAGCAGGGGGTATTTTTCAAAGTATTCAGCAACTTCTGTGCCAGTACAGCTAATTTCCACGCCGAAGTTGTATAGTGGCAGTTCTTGGAGAGTTGACTCTATAACGAGATTGCGATCGCTACCCTCAGATAAAATTGGTGGTGATATTTGCGAATTGAATTTCTGTTCCACTGGAAACCCTGGTTTGTACAAAGACAGCTTAAAGGCTGAAAGCTAACCAATAGGCTAACATTTTCACTTCTGCACGTCTCTGTCTGGGGAAGCGTGGTGTGGGGGACAACTAACCATTAATAACTAACAACTGTGCTACTTGCGGGGTGTTGACACCGGCTAATTAAATATGTATATTCAGAGTATATACATCAACCAAAAACCATTAAGAGCATCTCACTCTGAAATTTGGAAATTTAGCGGTGTGGATCTCTAACAAAATATTTGGAGATAGCTATGACAGCAGTTGTTGCTAAGTGGGGAAACAGTTTAGCTATTCGGATTCCAAGAGCAATAGCTGAACAAGTTCATGTAACAGAAGGAACGGATATAACTTTTACTGTCTCAGGCAACAGTATTGTAATCACACCGCAAAAAAGAAAAAAATATACGCTTGATGAGTTACTTGAAGGTATGACACCTGATAAATTTCATCCTGAGTTTGAAACTGGAAACGCTGTGGAGAATGAAGATTGGTAGTTAATTCATACTTTCCCGACAGGGGAGATATTGTCAAACTAGAATTCGGCTCTGCACAACAATTTACGGGTGATTCGATTCAGCGTGCATTTACTCTCAGGACATCAGGAATGTCGTTCGATGATATTGCTAGAACATTAAATAATGAACTAGAACAACAAGGACGTGAGCAGATTGGCTACCGCCCGGTTCTTGTTATGTCTCCAATTAGGTACAATCGAATGGCTTCCTTGATTTTAGCATGTCCAATCACTAGTAAAACAAAGGGTCTGAGTTTTGAAGTTCTGCTTGTTAAGGGAATGAAAACACAGGGGGTTGTGTTAGCTGACCAAATCAAAACACTGGATTGGAAAGCTAGAAAAGTCACATTTGTCGAAAAAGTTACACAAGATTTAATTGAAGAAGTACAAGCAAAACTTGAAACATTAATTTTTTAAATAAAAATCTAATTAAAAGCGCAACCACCCTATATGATTTGTGTAAATTCCCAGGATTCAGATCCCCGAATTATTTAAGAAGTCGGGGATCTTCCGGGACTGATATATATGTCATAAATAATCACCTTTACCACAACATCGATTTAATCAATTTATAACCTCCCGCTTTCAATCCTAACCAAGAGTGGAAAATCACAAATATAAGTACTATGGGGATGGTTGCAAAGTGAAGTACTCGCAAAGCTTGCCAGCTACCGAGAATGCCAACTATCCAATGAAACTGAGCAGGTTTATACATGCCGATGCCGCTGAGTATAGCTAGCAAAAGAATCGGAATGATCACAGTGTACGCTAATCGATGCCAGACGTAGATTCTGCGTTTTGGGTTTTGACTCGTTTGCAGTGCTTTCAAGTCATTAACAGCAACAAAGCGACGCTTCCAGCGTTGCGTAATAAAAATGTATAACCCGTACCAAAGTAAATTTAGGGCAAACACCCACATAGCTGCAAAATGCCAGTGTCTACCCGCACCTAACCATCCTCCTAGCAAAAATAGAGATGGAAAGTGCCAACCTGCACGTCCACCAAAAACCGGATTAGCATTATAAATCTGTAACCCACTGGTAATCATTAACAACAAAGCAATGATGTTGACCCAGTGAAATATCTTGGCTAAAAGAGCCTGACTTGGTTGTTTAGGTCGTGATTTTTTGGAAGGAGTAGATGCAGTCATAGGTGTTTTCTTTTTTAAGAGATTTTATAGTGGTAAACGGGGAAAAAATGGAGCTAGCCAAAGTTGCACTTGTACGTCCCAGCCTAAGAGAATAGCGATCGCACTACCGGCGATCATGACTCCGCCGACTCTTTGCAAAATCATACTATGCGATCGGATCTTTTTCAGCAGTTTCTCACTCAAACGACGACCCCCGTAAGCAAGTGCAATCATTGGTAATGCTGCCCCTATTCCATAGACAACAAGCAAAACAAAGGCATTTGCAATCTGATGTTTAACTGCTGCCAAAACTAAAATACTTCCTAAAACAGGTCCAGCACAAGGCGTCCACAGCAAGCCTAGTTGAGTTCCAAGCCAAAACTCTCCCTTTAATCCTATCTGTCCAGGCTTTCTAGTACTTTTACCTAGTTTTATATAACTGAATAAACGGTAACTCCACTTAGGAAAAACTGCGAGAATCCCCATGAATAAAAGCAGGAAAATCGCGACATTTCTTAGCCCACTAGCTAAAAAAGTCAACCAGGTTGCCGTCACTCCCAAAAGACTGCCGGCTACAGCAAATCCACTTACCAACCCTGCAACCAAAGCCACCGGACCATACTTGTGAGATTGAAGCGATCGACCCACTAACACTGGCAGAATAGGTAGAACACAGGGGGACATTACAGTTAAAAATCCCCCTAGCAGTGCTAAACCTGCCGTAGATAAAGTAGAAATATCCACATTCCTTATCCTAATAACTGACGGATTTTCTGCTCAGTTGTATCATAAGCACCTTCTCCTATGTGGTCATATTGCACGAACCCCTGACGGTCTGCCAAAAATAGATGAGGCCAATACTCGTTGTTATAGGCTTTCCAAGTTTTATAATCGTTATCGATGGGAACTGGATAAGTAATTTTGTGTTCTTTCAATGCTCTTTTGACATTGTTTACATCCCGCTCGTATCCAAACTCAGGAGTATGAACTCCTATCACCTGGAGTCCTTGACTAGCAAATTGTTGATGCCAACGAACAACAGAAGGAATAGTCCGCTGACAATTGATGCACGCAAAAGTCCAAATGTGAATTAATACAACTTTACCTTTCAGGTCTTGAGTCGTTAAAGGAGCAGAATTCAGCCATTGACTTATGCCCTCAAATTCTGGTAAAGCCTTACTATCTGAAGACTGTGCCGCAACAACAGTTGCCGGAGATGATTTGCTGGGATTATTATTTAAAGGAGTAGAGCTCTCAGTTTTTTTTGAAGCTAAGTCAATGATTGGTTTTCCACACCCACTTAGCATAGCTCCAATTCCAAAGTAATAAAGCAACTGGCGTCGTCGCAAAAGGTTTTTATTCATTGTAAATTTTATCACATTGAGAGCACGGTAGTAAAAAATGGGCATAAATAAAGCTACCATCACCAAAAACTGAAATGTTAACCAATGTTTCATCCAAAAGGATTTTGGTAAATTGAATTTCTTTGTTTTTTACTGATGTATTTGTCATTTAATATAAAACTAATTTATCAGCTTAATATTAAAAATACATGATAAATCTGCTGAGAAAATGCTGAGAAATAATTTTTGACGTTAGCTTCTGACTCGGTTCAATGTGTCCCCTTGATGATGATAATAGCCCGCATTGCAGCAAGTGCGGCGTAGCGCCTACAGAGTCTGCCCTCGTCTGCTGGAAATTGTTTGACTGATTCTTAATTTTTACTTTATAATCTATAGTTCTCTCTTCGGGTATTTACGCAAATATTTTCGACTAGTGAGGCGATCGCATAGAGCAAAAAATCGCGCTTATGTTTAAAACCTGTAAATTTTTGATGAAAATACGTCTAAGCTAACACTCAATCTAGCCAAATTACTGTAAGTATTTAAAGATGCATGATAAAAAATGATGCTTTTAGGTAGTTACGCTTAGAATGGGAACCATTTTGAAACTCAAGCAATCTAGCACAACTATAACCTCATGAAAAAGAGGGGGAAAGGGGAAAGGGGAAAGGGGAAAGGGTAAGAAAGAAGAAATATTTCTCTCCCAGCTCCCAACTTTTTTTAAGTAATGTTTAATGATTTCTATCTGTTTTTGATCCCCATTTAGATAAAATAGCTGGGGATCACCTGATAACTCACACCGCTTCGATCAGCGACACACATGAATCAACTGAACAATGGTTTCACCCTATTTCTTAGTCTACTAGTAGAGGCGATACCGTTTTTATTGCTAGGGGTCTTGTTCTCCAGTTTGCTGTTATTGTTTGTCGATGAGAGCACTCTTGTGGGAATAATGCCGAAAAATCCGCTGCTGGGTGCGTTTGCCGGGAGTTTGATCGGCTTTTTGTTTCCGGTGTGTGAGTGTGGCAACGTGCCGGTAGCGCGACGGTTGTTGATGCAAGGAGTACCTACACCCGTAGCAATTGGTTTTTTGCTAGCAGCACCAACTGTTAACCCGATTGTGATTTGGGCAACTTGGACGGCATTTCGAGATCAGCCAGAAATAGTGGTGTTACGAGTGGTGTTTTCGCTATTAATTGCCACGATAATCGGGTTTGTTTTTAGCTTTCAAAAAGATTTGAGTCCGATTTTGCAACCAGCGATCGCTCGTTATCTGAAGTTTAACCCACCACGCAAAGCAGAACCCAAACGACGAAATCATCGTACACATGCAGCTTCCTCTGGTTTATTACAGTCAGGGACTTATTTTTTAGGAGGAAAAGCGGGTTCAAGCATTAGGATAGATAATAATTTAATGCAGACGACTGAGCCAACTTCTAGCCGCAGCAAACCGCTAAAAGATAAACTGCGGTTATTGCTAGATAATACCGTCCAAGAATTGCGAGAATTGGGTGCGGTGATGGTTATCGGCAGTGCGATCGCCGCAGCTATTCAAGTGTTAGCCCCCCGTGACTTAATACTCAGTCTGGGTGCGGGTCCGGTTAGCTCAATCACTACCATGCTGATATTAGCGGTTGTTGTGTCAATTTGTTCCACAGTTGATTCATTCTTTGCCCTATCTTTTGCTTCCACGTTTACCAGCGGCTCTTTATTAGCATTCCTCGTATATGGTCCGATGATTGACATTAAAGGTGTTGGTTTGATGTTGACAATTTTCAAGCCAAGAACTGTATTTTACTTATTTGGCTTGTCAGGACTATTGACATTTTTACTGACACTTTTCATCAACTTGCACGTAATTTAATAAATGAGTTAAGAGTTAGGAATTAGGAATTAGGAGTTAGGAATTAGGAGTTAGGAGTTAGGAGTTAGGAGTTAAGAATTAAAAGAGACTGATAAACGCTTGCTTGAAACTACTCAATTATCATGTTAAATTCCTCACTGCTGACTTATAACTCCTAACTTTTGTTTAGAATGAGTTAGGAGTTAAGAATTAAAAGAGACTGATAAACGCTTGCTTGAAACTACTAAATTATTAAGAGTTAGGAGTTAGGAGTTAGGAGTTAAGAATTAAAAGAGACTCATAAACGCTTACTTTTAACTACTCAATTATCATGTTAAATTCCTCACTCCTCACTTATAACTCCTAACTTTTGTTTAGAATGAGTTAGGAGTTAAGAATTAAAAGAGACTCATAAACGCTTGCTTTTAACTACTCAATTATCATGTTAAATTCCTCACTGCTCACTTATAACTCCTAACTTTTGTTTAGAATGACTACCCAAAATCGAAAACCTAAAAGACCAAATTTGTTACTTCCTTGGCTGGATGTTATAGCAATTGCAGCTTGGGGAATTTTATTGTTGAAATACTGGCTGACTGGTAAGCTAAATTTGTTGATTCATCCGAATTATTTTTGGTTAGCGATCGCAAGCGGTATCAGCTTACTAATTATCGCTTTTTTCAGAGCAGAAGAACTGTGGCGACGACGGCGTGATATTGTACCTAGTGCCGAGCATATAAATTTATTTCCCCCTGGTTGGGGTAGTGGTTTAGTATTAACAGCGGCAATTCTCGGATTAATTTTTACACCGCGAGTCTTTGCTAGCGATCAAGCACTGCAACGCGATGCCAGTGAATTATTGGGAACAGCCCGCATCAAACCCCAAGCATTTAGTGCTTCCACTCCTCCAGAGAAGCGATCGCTTGTAGATTGGGTACGCGAACTCAATGTTTATCCAGAGCCAGATAAATATTCAGGACAAAAAGTCAAAGTACAAGGATTTGTGATTCACCCACCTTCTTTACAAAAAGATTATTTTTTCTTGGGTAAATTTGTTCTGACTTGTTGTGCCGCAGACGCTTATCCTGTAGGATTACCCGTCAAATTAACTCCAAATAGCGAACAATACAAACCTGATAGCTGGCTAGAAGTAGAAGGAGAAATGGTGACAGAAACACTGTCCGGCAAACGTCAACTCACCATCGCGGCTAATTCCATAAAAAAAATTCCCCAACCAAAAGATCCGTATAGTTATTAATTAATTATTAGTTGTTATTTGATAGTGGATAGTAGTTAATAGTTATTTGTTAGTTGCTAATTACTATTTACTAATACCAATTCTATGTGAGGTTGCGCTTTATTCCCCTCACCCTAGAAGGGCTTGCCATTACCAACATTTATTTATCTCGTAAAACCCTTATCCCGCCAACGGTTGTAAACCGTTGTCTAACAGCAAAAGTCCATTAAAATGGACTAAATAAAGATTTCAGTCCATTTTAATGGACTTGTGCTACTAGCCTGATAAATTAATTCGCTCGTCGGGTTAGCGGCAAGATCGAGGGTTTTGAAATATCTTGGTAATGACAAGCCCTGGAAGGGTGGGGCGTTGTGCGTACAAGAGCTTACCTGCGTGGGCACTCTTAGGCGCATCTTCATACAGAAATAATATAACAACTATCCACGCTCCAACTATCCACCATCCACTATCCAATGACCAATTTTAAAGCCTCTATCCAACCGCTAGATCGTGCAGCGATCGCAAGTATGCTCCTACTGTGTTTCGCGATCGGAGTAATGCTATTGCAAGGTGACGTGGTAACATCTCGTGTGCGAGACTTTACCTGGCAACATCAAGAAACTGAGACAAAAGATTTATCCTTAACTAATTCCAATTGGGAGAATCAAAAAATTGGGGCAGAATATAACCGTTTTGCTCTTTCTTTTAGTCGTCCAATGGACACAAAAAGCGTTGAGCAAAACTTGAAAATTGACCCCCCCCTAGCAGGTAAATTTAGTTGGGCAGGGCGGAAAATGTTTTATACGCTTTTGACACCAGCGCCTTATGGTACAACTTATAAAGTGCAGTTACAAGGTGCAAAAGATAAGTTTGCGGAATCATATCGAAAAAAACGGACGAACGCACCTTTTGTCGGTAACTTTCGCACACGCGATCGCGTCATGCTTTATATCGGCGCAGACAAAGAAGAAAAGGGACGATTAGTTCTTTTTAATTTGACTCAAGACCAAAACAAAATACTGACTCCCAAAGATTTGGTGGTGATGGACTATAAGCCATTTTCAGAAGGAGACAAAATTATATTTTCTGCTCGCACATCATCAAGTCAAGACTTACTTTCGGCGCAGTTATATACAGTAACCACAGGCATCTCTTTACAACCGAAAAAAGAAGCAGAACCAGCAGGAAAAGTTGACCTAATTTTAGATAATAAAGACTTTCAAAACTTAAAATTTGATATATCTCAAGATGGGCAAACAATCGCCATCCAGCGAGGAAATAGAGCAAGTCCTGGCGACTTTGGGCTGTGGTTTATGTCAGCAAACACTAAACCAGGAGAAAAACCCAATCTGAAGCGCGTGCAAAGTCCCCCAGGGGGAGATTTTACCATCACCCCAGATAGTAAATCTGTAGCAGTTGCCCAAGGAGAGGGAACAGCGATTCTACCTCTGAAAACAGATGGTAGTAAACCCCTAGCTTTTTTCCCACAATTTGGCTTGGTGCAAGCTTTTTCTAAAGACGGTTCCCAAGCGGCAATGGTCAAGTTTAATACAGATTACACGCGAGATTTGTTTTTAGTTACAAATCAAGGTGTCAACAAACTGCTGTTAAAAACTACAGGCTCAATTGTTCAGTGTCAGTTTGATAGTGCCTCACCCACTTTATATTGCTTGGTAACACAGCTATTACAAGGAAAAGAAGTATATCAAGAACAGCCATACTTAGTTGCAATTGACATCAAAACGGCGCAACAGAAACCACTGCTAGTGTTACCCCCCGCTCAACGAAATGTCGAAATGAGTTTAGCACCGGATGGTTTAGGGTTGTTATTTGACCAAGTAGTACCTCAAGATCCGAACACTCCCCCATCACCGGAAAACACCCTCAGAAGTGATGATGGAGAAGCGATCGCAACTAGTAGTTTATGGTTAATGCCTCTGTTACCCATCACCGATGCGGGAACAACTACGGAAATCAAGCCTGAACAACTTCCCTTAACTGGATTTCACCCTAGGTGGCTACCTTGAACTAGAGACGTTCGGTCCGGAACGTCTTTAGTTTAATATTCTTAATAATACGATTTTGTTTAATTGCCTCACTGCAACGCCGCAATAATTTCCCATCTCTAATTCAAAATGTTATAACGTCATCAGCGCCCTTATACGGGAAAATAAATAACACGGATTGATAACAAATGACTCGTGTTTGGGAGAGCTGCACTTGTCTTCTAAAGTAAACTTGGATCAGACAGGATACATGAGTAATTATACTGTGTTAGTGCTGAACAGTTTGAAGCTGCTGGGTGGTAAAGAGTGATGAATCAAGCGGACAACATAAATAATGAAACTTTTATTGAACGAGAAAATTTGACAAATTCGCCACAATCAGATCCGGGGAATTGTCCTTTTGATTCAGTTTTGCCCAATAACAACATGGCAATCATGAAATTGCCACTTTTGATGCCAGCAGAAGACAAGTTACGCGAAGCCAAAGTCAGCCTAGCGTCGGAGTCTCTCGCATCCCCTCCCTCCCAAGATTGGGTGGCAGAACCTGATAGCGACAAACAAGCACTGGTTGATCGCGAATTTAAGAAGCTGCTCGAATTGAATGAAGAATTGCGTTCGGCTAACACCAACTTATATGAACAAGTGGAGGTGTTAAAAGGTGACTTATCTGAGTCAGAAAAAGCATTGCAGTGGCAGAAAAAGCGCTCAAGCGTTGCCGAGTCGATGCTTGGGCAACAAACTCAGGAACTAACCGCAGCCGGTGAGCAAATAAAGTCTTTATTCCAACAGTTAGAAACCGCTGTGCAAACTGTTCAACGTCAGGAAAGTTTAATTGAAAATTATAAATCACAGCTAGAAATTAGCCAACAACGGCTTGCCCAGTTAGAGCGGGAATGTGCCAAAATTCAAACTAGCTACAACGAACAGTCTCACCAGGTATTACAATCAGAAACGACTTGTCGAGAGCTACGTAATCGGTTGATGCGACAACAGCGTCAGACTCTGCAATTTAAAGCAGCTTTGGAAAAGTGTCTGGAAAGCCCTGTCCCCAGCGATGATTCTTTAGATGATAGCGCCAATAAGTCAGACGATATCAACATCTGCCAACCAAGAAACTTTAAACAAGCTTCGTCTTCATTCTCTAACGCCGAGCCGATTAAACCTTGGTCGGCACAGATAGATTCTTTGACTAACGAGCTAAATTATCCGTGGGGAGAATCTTTATTATCACGCACAAACACAAGCGAAGGATCTGATTTTATTTCGTCTACCTGGAAATTCTCAACTTCACAACCAGCAAGCATCGACCTAAACACCGAGCCAGAATCGCCCTCAATTGATGATGAAGCGATACCTACGGTGAGCTATAACGCACCCCACACCCCACCTTCATCAAAGAATATAGACGAGCAGGTGGATGATGTGATTGAGATGTTTTTTGCAGTCAAACGTGTTGATAAAAAAGATACAGAAACAAATCAGCCGATTACGCCAATATGGGAAGCGATCGCCACACCGATTTCAAACGATGAAAAAACAATAAATTTACCCATTACCGAAACGACCGCTGAAGAACCAGAAGATTATTGGTCAGAAGTGACACCATTTAACCCGTTGGAATTACAGTCAACTAATTTTTCTCAAGAACCATTGACAGACTACACTGCTCATACCAACTCCCCCTCACCGGTGATTTATCCCCAGCGTCCACCCAAAGGACGAAAGTCATTAGCATCTGTAGAATTACCGAATTTTCGTCCCAAGAAAAAGTAGTTATTAGGTAGTGAGCGATAAATCACTCAATTTCAACAACTTCAGCCCTGAGGTGCGAACTTTCACAGAAAATAGCGGTAGGGCTGGAAGCCCTGTCTCTGAGCGAGCAGGGAGGAAAGCCCACGCGAGCGAATTTATTCGCCTACATCTTCATTCTCTCTAATCATTCTTTTGATTGCTGCTGATAGACTACCTCCCCACTTAGCGGCAATCTTGACGAGCTTTTCAAATTCGTAATCGTCTAAATAAGCAGGAACCGGATGCTTTTTAGTAGCCATAACTTACCCTGAACGTAATAACACTATGTTATTATAAAAACAGGAGGTAAAGCAATGTTTGGATGTCAACAGGTTTTAATCAAAGCGGATTCATTGGTTCAAGCAATCCTTGAGTATCTTTGCTCCGAGTCCTCAAAGTTGTCTAATTGCGGGATTTACTATTCCCGTCAGTTGTATTTCAAAACTGGCAGAATCCCAAATCGTGCTGAGTTGCACAAAGTTTTGGGGACTGAGAATCAAAACTTGCACTATCAAGCGTTCTATTCTGATACCGCTCAACAAATTCTAACGGGTGTGGCAGAGTCTTTTAAGTCGTTCTTCGGGCTGCTCAAAGGTGTCAAAAATGGAACCGTTACGCAACGTCCCAAATTACCGGGATACCGTCAAGGTGGAATGGCGCTAGTGACATTTACAGGACGGTCAGTAAAGCTCAAAGATGGAATGCTTCGATTTCCGCTAGGAAGCAAAGTTAAAGCATGGTTTGGGTTGGATTCTTTCTATCTACCAATGCCGTCAAATCTGGATTTCAAAGCAATCCGAGAATATCGAATCCTTCCCCGTAACGGGTGCTTTTATTTGGAATTGATCTACAAAACTAACGATATCCAAGCCGATGTTGATGTGGCTAAATGCCTATCTATTGATCACGGGATGAATAACTGGCTAACCTGCGTGAGCAATGCAGGCACTAGCTTTATCGTTGATGGCAAGCATCTGAAATCGATTAATCAGGGATACAACAAACGAGTTGCTTTTTTGATGGAGGGAAAAGCTAACGGGTTTTGGTCTAAACGACTTGCTTTTTTTGACTGAAAGACGTAATCGCCTTCTTCGAGATGCCATGAACAAAGCTGGAAGAAAAGTAATTCAGCATTGCTTAGATAATCGTATCGGTACGGTTGTTTTTGGCTGGAACAAGGGTCAGAAAGATTCAGCCAACATGGGTGCTAAGACAAATCAAAAGTTTGTGCAGATTCCCACAGGCAGACTGAAAGACAGAATTGCTCAACTGTGTGAGCAGTACGGTATCAGGTTTGTGGAAACGGAAGAATCGTATTCTTCGTCATCTTCGTTTGTCGATCATGACTCGCTACCTACATTCGGTGAAAAACCTGTTCGCGCTAGCGTCTCCGAAGGAGAAGGGTGGCAAGCAAGCGGTAAGCGGGTTAAGCGTGGTCTGTACCGAACGGCACAAGGTTGGCTAATCAATGCAGATTGCAACGGCGCTGCAAATATTGGCAGAAAAGTAGCGATGATGCTTGGACTTGATCTAAGCGGAATCAGTAGAGGTGATTTGTCAGCACCTTTAAGACTCAAATTGTGGTCTTAAGAATCCCCGTGTCTTCAGACCGGGGAGTGTCAAAACCCATCAAAATTCATCATATGAACTACTAATCCCCAGTCCCCAATATGGATTCTAATCCAGCTTTATGTAAAATCATCAGTTCCCGCATTGCCTCAAGTCCCCAACGGCGAATTACGTTTGCCGAATATATGGACATAGCTCTGTATCATCCAGAACATGGCTATTATTCCACCAAAGCTGTGAACCTGGGAAAACAAGGTGATTTTTTCACCTCTGTTCACCTCGGTGGTGACTTTGGGGAGTTGCTTGCTGAACAATTTGTTCAGATGTGGGAGATTTTAGGGCGACCAAAACCATTTACTCTAGTAGAAATGGGAGCCGGTCAAGGATTTTTAGCAGCAGATATTCTTAACTATTTACAACAGGAATATCTTGACTTTTTTGACTCATTAGAGTATGTGATTGTAGAGAAGTCTCTAGCCTTAAGGCAAGAACAACAGCAACGTTTGCAAGATTTCCCCTTACGCTGGTGCAATTTAGAGGATATACCACCTGAATCAATCACTGGCTGCTTTTTTTCTAACGAGTTAGTGGATGCCTTGCCAGTGCATCAGTTTACCTTAGAAGCAGGGGAACTGCGAGAAATTTATGTAACAACGCGGGAAGAGTGGGGGAAGCGTGGTGTGGAGGAGTGGGGGAAGCGTGGTGTGGAGGACTCCTTGGAGAATAATTCTTCTTTCTCCCCATTCCCCCCAACCCCACAAGTAGGGGACCCCAAAGCCCCCCCTCTCCCACTCCTCAAATACCCACTCTCGCAATGGTGGATGGTTCGTTAATTTATTGGTTTTTGGAACAGTTGCCCTTTGAAGCACGCGATCGCATTTTACCTCCCATCCTCGAAGCTTGGAAGCAGATGCGCTCTGCTGAAATTCCCATCATGGGTTATCTCAGCGCTTCTCGCAACATTGAAGCGATGAACTTTTTACGTTTAACAGCTTGTTCTCACCCAGTACCTGATTGTAAAAGTTTTTGCCCCAATCAATTAGAAAAAGTACCTTGTAAAATATTTGAACCTTTACGAGATACTACACTGTGGTCAACTCAACTCAAACCAGGACAACGCAGTAATTTATGGCGTAGTAATGCTCACATTTTAGAACAGTATGAAGACCAAAAAATTTACTTTTGCTACGTTCACGTTGGGACCGAAATTGCCCGGATAGAAGTTCCGGCATGGGTAGCAGAAAATACTACCATGTTAGACCAAGCATTGGGATTGATGTTAGCGCAAGTGCAAAAAGGATATGGGTATCCAGTAGCGATCGCGGAAGCGCATAATCAAGCTGTAGTCAAAGGTGCTGATAAAGCGCGTTTCTTTGCTTTATTGGAACAACAAATGATTAAAGCCGGCTTGAAAAATGTGGGCACTTCTTATAAAGAAGCCAGAAAACGCGGTAGCATCGCTTGATTTGACGCTATGAAAGTAAATTCTCTCTCAGATGATGTTTTTTGCTTGTTAATGGATTAATTTTCCTGTAATAGCATGAGAAGAGAACCTTTCAGTCCCTTTTGTTTTTCTATATGCCTCTGAGGTAAATTTTACCAACCGTCAGTCAACTTTCTCATGAATAGGACTTACGCAAAAATCGTCAAAAAGCTTAATTTATCGAACCGCCAAAACGCCAAGAACGCTAAGAATTCGTAGAGAGTGCGTAAGTCCTGATGAAGATAAACTTCGGTTGATCCATTTTCTTCTTTTAGCAGTTGCGAAGGAAGAAGGATGTAGCTTAGAACCTGTTGCAGATATTGAATCAGAAAGCGCACTTATAAATCAACTATCATCAACTGAAGCTGTTGTATGGTCTCCTCAAGCAGATCGTGAGGCAATACCGTTGGTGTTAAGCCAAAATACCAGTGTAGAGACTTCAGACGATCGCGTCTCTACAGGTCTAAAATCAATACCAAAAATCCTTAACACGTCCGCGTATTGGATCATGAGGCAGTTCAAGCCTTGTCAGATATTCTGGCAGCAGCACAAGAGGCAGCTAATGGTTGATGGTCAACGTTTTCCATTCACGGAGCGAACTTATAGCTTTATGTCGATTCAAACGTGATGCCATAAGTAATATTCTTAAACGCAACTACTGCTTAATTTCCGGAAGACAAGTGACGCTTGTTACTACTATACTACATGATTTTACTTAAAAAAAGTTCCGCTTCATCAAAATATTGTCAGTATTTTTGAAGCTCATACAAATATTATATGTCGATAAAAACCAACTTTGATAGTGGAATTTAAACATCAAGTTTGGTTAGATGAAGTCGATAGAGAATTACTAATTAATTATCAAATTCTTCAAACTATTTGTATATTTTAAAATTATTTACAGTAATTATACTGAAAAACATGTTTTCGTTTTATTGCTTATTGTATAAGCTTTGTAGAGACTATCGGCAAATATAAATTCAGTGTAAAGCAATATTTTTAAGCATAATATATAGCTAATATAGCGCTATAGTTACTGGACTTTATTCCACTAGCTGGTGAATCAAAAACACTCTTTTGCCAAGATATCTGATAAACAATTTGCGAAGTGCTAACCCTCGCTCAGAATATATGCAGCTTAATCCCAAACTTTCCCTGTATTCATCTCTGGCTAATTTTGGATTGCTTAAGAAAAGTTACACAGCCAAAATCATGTTTGTGGCATTTCTAGGCACTCACGTACCACTTCTGACCTTACTTGTTAGTTTCGTGACCTCAAACTCTTATTCCTTGGAAATGGCAGTGCGAGTTTTGGTGATTGCTTTGTTGGCTACGTTAGCGGGTACGGCAGCCACTCTGTATGGGTTACGCCACCTTCTTGCCCCAGTCATTTTGACATCTACTGCATTGCAAGACTATCTAAGCAATAAAACATTACCAGAATTGCCTACAGGATTTGCCGATGAAGCGGGTACGCTGATGGCGGATACCTCACAAACTCTTCACAAGTTAGATGAGTTAATTCACTACATTACCAACTATGACGAACTGACTGGATTGCCTAATCGGGATTTATTCCGCGATCGCCTCCATCAAATATCCCAACCTCAAGGCAACCAGCGGCTTGTAGCTGTTCTTTTGCTGGGTATCGATGATTTCACTGGCATGAGTCATGCATTAGATCGTGAAATATCAAATTTGCTATTAAGAGCAGTTGCCCAGCGTTTGACAACCTGCGTAAACCAAACAGATATCCTTGCCCATTTGAGTGGAGATGAATTTGCGATTGCTCAAACGGACATTCTCTCTTTTGAGAATGTAATCAAGCTATCCCAATTGCTATTGAGTACGCTGGCAAAACCCTTCTTTCTAGAGGGCAACCAAATTCATATCACTGCCAGCATCGGTATCACAATTAATGATCTTGATGATCCTAATGGTGTAGATCAACTCTTGCAACAGGCTCACATGGCGCTGTACCAGGCAAAGCACCAGGGACGTAGCCAATACCAATTCTATTCGCCAGAAATTAATGCTCAGTTGCAGGAGCGGCTAGCACTAGAAAATGAATTACGTGGGGCACTTGAACGCGGCGAAATGCTGGTTTATTACCAACCCTTGGTTGATTTGCACAGCACAGAAGTAGTCGCAGTTGAAGCGCTGGTGCGTTGGCAGCATCCCACCCAAGGTTTAGTTTCTCCAGCAAAGTTTATTGCGATCGCAGAAGCTAATGGTTTGATCGTGCCAATTGGCGAATGGGTATTGCGAACAGCTTCTGCCCAAAGCCGCGCTTGGCAGCTTGCTGGACTCCCCCCAATTCGCATGTCGGTGAACCTGTCAGCTCGACAATTCGAGGAACCGAATCTGGTGGATATAGTCAGCCAGATTCTTCAGGAGACTGGACTGGAAGCGTCTTCTTTAGAACTGGAAGTGACTGAAAGCTTTTTGATGGGTGATGTTCAGCGATCTGTTAAAATCCTCAAACAATTACGAGAATTGGGCATATCGTTGGCTTTAGATGACTTCGGCACCGGTTATTCCTCCCTGAACTACTTGAAGCGCTTTCCCGTTAACATGCTCAAGATTGATCAATCATTTGTCCAGGATGTGACATCCAATCGTGATAGCGCAGCCGTGACTAATGCTATCATTGCCCTGGCGAAAAGCCTCCGGTTGAACATCACAGCAGAAGGCATAGAAACCCAAGAACAGCTTGAATACTTGCAAAGACGGGGATGTCACGAAGGTCAGGGGTTCTACTTCAGTCGCCCTGTTCCCCCTGATAGAATCACCCAGATGCTGAAGAAAAGTTCTCAGCAGATGGAGTCGATGGCAGCATAGGTAAGGATGGGCATCAATGCTTCTGCGATCGCGTTGTTTTTTCGGCTGATGATACTCAAGCGGGGATATAGTCATGATCGTCAAACTTTTGATCAGTCTAGTCATTTTCAGCGCGATCGCGTTATTAATTTTATCCTGGATGCAAATCAAAACCAATCAAGAAATCAGCCGGGTTTGGCACACATTAGACATCTCCAAAAATGAACTATGCCTTGTCCGAAACCCAACAGACGTAGCACAGAATAGTCTCTACGTATGACTCTGGAGATGTGTATTGGAATCTGCACCTGCCCATCAGCACTTCAATGCAGATATGGTTGTTACATTATCTGCACCCGTACAGCGTTACTTTTTAGATGCGATCGCACAGAAAATAAAACTTGGATTTACATTAGACATCTCCAGAAAACAATGTAGAGACGCGAAATTTCGCGTCTCTACAAGGATTCTGGTTAACGCATAATTAATTTCCAACAGATGTCTATTAGACATCTGTTGGAAAAGATTTAGAAACCTTAAATTCACGCGCAGACCTAACCCCCTACCCCCCTTCCCTTATAGGGAAGGGGGAATTAAAGCCTCTCTCCGCTTCGGGGAGAGGAATGGAAGCGGGGTCATGCATTAATTTTCGGAGATGTCTATTAGACCTAGACGTGAAAATTAAATATGCGTCAACCAAACCCCAAGAGACGCGAAATTTCGCGTCACAATAATTGTTTTCCACGACGAAAGTCTATTCCTTTTGGTAGTAAGTGCGAAGCAGAACTAGATGAAAGCGGTTTCACTATTCCCGACAAAATGAGTGCAGGTTGGTGGTTTGGGACAGAGCAGTATGCTGAATTTTTTCAAGCTACTATTGAGCGGGTGGAGTTTTCTTGAGAATCTTTATATCATGCGATCGCAAATCACATAAGACAAACGTCGTGAAAAAGAATTATTGTGACGTTAAATTTAAGGTCTCTTGGGGTTTGGGCAACGCATAGTTCATTTCTGGAGATGTCTATAATCAGGAATGAGCGCAAAAACTCTCTGCAACTCTTATTGCTTCTCCTTACGGAGACGCTCCCCTGCGAAGGGGCACGGGAGCGTACTTGGTGAGTCCAGCCCCCGACAGGCGCGGTTTAGAGCGATCGATGGGGGACTGGCGAACCCGTTCGCGGAGCGTCTTTGAAGGAGAAGGGCGGTTCGTTTTATCATGACGAGTGCCTAAGTCGTAATAATATTATTGTAGAGACGTTCCGCCGGAACGTCTCTTGTGAAGGTTGCAATGTTTTTATTAATTTTAATTTAGCGTACATGATATAAAGAAAGAGGACTTCAGTCCTCACGACAAAAGCGCTTTTACTAACTTCTGAATATGCACTGATTCATGGGTTGCCATCACAGATATGCGGATGCGACTGGTGGGAACTGTTGGGGGACGAATTGCTGGGGCAAAAATGCCAGATGCTTTAAGTTGCTTTCCTACTTCTAAGGCTGCTGCTGCACTTGGCAGTTGAAAACATAATATAGGTGATTCTTGCTGCACTAATTTCAACTTAGGCAATTGCATCGACTTTTTCAACTCATCGACATTTGCCCATAATTGCTTGCGGCGTTGCGGTTCAAGTTGTATAATCTTGATTGCTGCTAACGCTGCTGCGGTGTCTGCGGGTGACAGCGCGGTGGTGTAAATCCAAGTGGGGGCGCGATTTCGCAAAAAGTCGATTAAAGTGGCACTGCCGGCGACATAACCGCCTAAACTACCCAAAGCTTTACTCAAAGTGCCAATTTGAATTAATTGCCGATCGCTACACCCGAAATGTTCTACACAGCCGGCGCCAGTTTTACCCATCACCCCAGTAGCATGAGCTTCATCAATTAGCAGCATACTGCTAAATTCTTCAGCTAAATTTAACAGTGTCGGTAATGGACATAAATCCCCATCCATGCTAAAGACGCTATCAGTAATAATTAAACAGCGTCGGTAATTGTCCCGCTGACTCAAGAGATTTTTTAAAGCTGTCACATCACAGTGCGGATATTCGATAACCGTCGCACCACTGAGAATTGCTCCATTTTTCAAGCTGGAGTGATTGTACTCGTCAGAAAGTATTAAATCGCGCTTGCCTACTAAAGCGGTTATTGCTCCTAAATTTGCTAAATAGCCAGAACTGAAGACTAGGGCATCTTCTGTTTGTTTGAGAGAGGCGATCGCCTCCTCCAACTCTCGGTGTAATTCTCGATGCCCGCTGAGTAATCTCGAACCAGTACTTCCCGTCCCAAATTGTTTGGTAGCTGCAACCCCGGCTTCAATTAAGCGATCGTCCCCCGCTAATCCCAAATAATCGTTACTGGCAAAATTAATTACCTCTCGTCCATCCACAATCACCATCGCACCAGGACGACCGTGGATGGTTTGTACTGAACGATACCAGTCTGCCCGGTGAATCGTTGCCAGGGATTCGTTTATCCAAGCATAAGGGTTTGGGGACATGGGGGATGGGGGGAGTGGGGGGCTGAGGGGATGAGGGGACAAGGGAGACAAGTAGATAGGGGGAGATGAGGAGGTGGAGGGAGACGGGTAATTAAATGAATATCTTAACTCTAATTTCCAATTTCCAATGCCCAATGCGAGCGTGCCCAATGCCCAATGACTAATATCAACTAACTAATATTCAATTGTTCGCTGCTAAGAAGTGCGATCGCTTGTTTGATCCAATCTTCTACATAAGCATCTTTTGGTAGTCCAATATCTTCACTTACTACGTGTAAAGCGTGACTGACTTCATGAGCAGTATATCCCAAGGCGAAGAGGGTCATTTGCACTTCTTCGAGAATATTTGGTGCAGGACCACCTGTAGCCACGAAGAAGCCTGCTGATTTGCGCCATTCGATTAACTTGCTTTTTAGTTCCAAACAGATGCGTTCTGCGGTCTTTTTGCCCACTCCTGGTGCTTGAATTAAGATTTGTATATTAGCAGCGATGATGGCTTGGACTAATTCTGGTAATTCCAGAGTGTCCAATAAGGCGATCGCGCTTGCTGCACCAATCCCATTTACAGTTAAAAAGTGGCGAAATAAATCTCTTTCGGCTGGGGAAGCAAAGCCATATAGGAAAGGCACTTCTTCCCGAATTTGGTAATGGGTAAAAATTTGCACCTCTCCTCCCGTTGGTGGTAACTGTTGTTCCAGTCGTTGGGGAACTTGTAAATCGTACCCAATGCCATTTACTTCTAAAGTCAGTATGACGCGATTCGCGCCACATTTTTGTACACCAGCAACCAAACCTTTTAGATAGCTAATCATTTGATAAAACCAAAGTGTTTTAAGCCTTCGAGAATTCCACCTGCACAAAAGTTTTGTGCGAGATAACGATAGTCAGCGGGATTTTCATTGTGCCATTGGAGTAATTCCGGACGGGCATTCCCGACGAGAATTCCCCTTTCGTTCCCCACGGCAAATAAAGCAATATCATTGCCAGAATCACCACAGACAACTGTTTTCTCTGCTGCAATTCCCCACTTTTGGCGGAGAAATTGCATAGCCTGACCCTTATCGCTGTGGTGGGGTATGATGTCAAGGTCAACACCGCTGCTATAGATTAACTTTATATTTAAACCACATTTTGACAGATTTGTGTCAAGTAATGGTAAAATTTTATGTGCTGATTCTTCTTTGAGAAAAAAACTTATCTTAAAAGGACGCTGTTCTGAATCTGGCTGGGGGACTAATTCCGGATGTTTTGCAGTTTGGGCTAATACCAGGTCACGATTCCAGCCGTCGGCAAGTCGCTCTGACCAAGTATAATCGGGAGTATCGCTACCGTCAAAATAAATTTCTGTTCCGACAGAAACAACCATTGCGTCTGGTTCTATCAGGTTTTTTTCAATTTGGAGTTCTTGGTAGAGTACACGCGATCGCCCTGTGGCATAAACAATTTTAGTACCATACTTTTGGCGATGTTCGCTCAGTGTTTGCTGAAGTTCTGTTAAGGCTTCGTCATTACCCACGAAGGTATTATCTAAGTCTGTTACAAAAAGAAACTTATCCACAGCTACCTCTGATTGTCTTGCCAGCTTTACCATCAAAAAGTTTATGTCCTTTTTGGTTTGTGCGATCGCGCTCTAGATAGATTTTTCCCAAAATATCCAATTCATTCAAAATTGCCCAAAATCGTAGAGACGTTCCGGCGGAACGTCTCTACAATATATTTGATTTATCTGACATGATATAACTAATTCCAAATCCAAAATAGTACTAAATTACTACTGTATCGACCGAATATAAAAAATAGGGTAAGCAATGCTCACCCTAGATTTAAAAATTCAGCAACACTAAATTAGACAAATTTAACTACAGAGAAGTTTCGCGTTTTACTTTTTCAATGTTTTGATCGTAATCTCCACGTTGCGCTTTGTTGCGAGCGAGCTCTTGCTCAATTTCGCTACGTTCGTAGTCTTGTGCCCCAAAAGAGCGTTTTGCGGGGTCGTTGGTTAATTCTGAGCCAAAGCGCTTCAGCATTTCCACCGGATTTTTTTGACGTATTCCAGTTCCCAAATCCTTGGGAATTACTTCTGCGGCTCGCTTACCGCTCTCGATATAATCATCACCGCCTGTAGCTTGTGCGGTAGTATTATATTCTTTAGTGCCAAAATCGCCGGAGTAAAAACCAGCAGCTTGAGCGCAAGCAGGTAAACTAGTTAAGAAGATTAAACCAGCTAAGAAAGCGATCGCTATTGTGCGACCCAATTGATTAAATATTTTGTTGAATGCCAACATTCGGGAATTTCCCTCCAATTTGTCTACCAAACGCTTGAATGTTAGGAAATTATCGTCATGCTAACGTCTTCCTCTGGTAAGGTTACACATCTATATCAAAAGTAAGGGGAATGGGGGGAACGTAGTTAGTTTTGTAGTAATGAGGATAAAAGACTCTCCAATCAGTATCAAAGACTCTCCAATCTAGTAAAAAGACTCTCCAATCAGTATCAAAGACTCTCCAATCTAGTAAAAAGACTCTCCAATCAGTATCAAAGACTC